>DATAWO010000063.1:0-14694 GCA_036267165.1 Rhizomicrobium sp.
CCAGGAAGGGAAACCATTGTGGACCGAACGCCATGTTGTAGGCGAACAGCACCCAGACGATCATCACCGCGACGAAGGCGTAGATCGACATGAAGGCGGAATTGATCGCCCATTTCTTCTTGACGATGCCGCCATAGAGAATAACCAGGCCAGGAATGCTTTGCAGGGCGACGAAGGTCGCGGCTGCCATCTGCCAAGCATTGGAACCTGAATCGAGCCATTTTGGTGACGGTAAGAGCATGGATCCTCCCTTGCTGTTGAAGCAAAAAACCCAACCCGAAAACCGATGCGCGATGTCAAAGTGCTGAGGTGACAGAAACGATGTCTGCGTGCTGCTCAAAGCAACTTGTCGTGCTTACTAATAAGCAAGATATGTGCCGTGGTAATCCACGTCCTAAGCATTTGGGAGTCATGCTCTATTTGAAAAATCTTCTCTTTCGCGCGCGCGGCAAAGGCCTACAAACTGTGCAATCTGCATGAAAAACGCCCAGTGGCGGCGGCTAAGATAAAGGCTGTCGCATCACGGCTGGCGAAGTTTTAGTCTGGCTTTACGGGGTCCATGAGCAGACGGCGGAAGAAGCCATGATGTCACCGCACCGTTCCATCATAATAAGCATCGCCATATTGATCGCGGGATTGGGAACCTCCGCCAGTGCGGGCGAGACAAAGGTGACTTGCGTCAATCCCGCCAGCGGCGCTTCCTGGCAGATACGCATCGACTATGGCCGGCGCACCGTGGATTCCAATTCCGCCAGCATCAGCGGCAGCGAGATTTCCTGGCGTGATGCCCGCGACGGCAGCAACTACACACTCGACCGCAGGTCGGGTGACCTCACCATGGTGGCGGCCTCCAGCACCGGCGGCTACTTTCTGCATCACCACTGCAAGCTGGACAAGCCCGGCCAATAGGGCCGCCTGCCGGAGCAAGAATGATGAGCGAAGACGGCGTCAGGGCAAGCGTCGGCTTCTTTTCCGATGCCGGCCCCAGGCCCGACAATCAGGATTTTGCCGCAGCCCTGTTTGGATGGGAATTGCAGCCGCCGCGCCATGACGTGATCGCGGTGCTTGCTGATGGCATCGGTGGCGCCAAAGGCGGACGCATCGCGGCGGAGACCACGGTGCGCGGCTTCCTGGACGGTTTTTGCGATCTCTCCGAAAGCGTGCCGGTGCAGCGCGCGGCCGCCGGCGTCGCAGCCACGCTCAACCGCTGGATCCATGCGCAATCCCAGCGCGACACGCTGCTGGCCGGCATGGGCTGTACCCTCACCGTGCTGATCCTGCGGGGGCATACGGCGCATATCCTTCATGCCGGCGACAGCCGTCTTTACCGGCTTCGCGGTGGAAGCCTCGCCTGCCTCACCAGCGATCATGTGCGCCATAGCGAAGATACGACCCGGTTGACCCGGGCGCTGGGCGTGGAGGCCGATCTGCGTCTGGACTATATGAGCCAGCCGGCGGCGCTCCATGACCGCTATCTGCTCACCAGCGACGGCATCCATGGCGCGCTGGCGCCGGAAACCATGGCCTCCATCCTGCGCGGGCGCGCCGCGCCGCAAGACACCGCCCGCGCGATCGTCGCCGCCGCGCTGGAACGGGGCAGCGATGACAATTGCACGGCCCTGGTGCTGGATGTGGTGCAATTGCCCACCCTGACGACCGCCGGTATCGCCGCGACGATCGCGCATCTGCCCCTGGTTGCGCCACCCATCGTTGGACAGGAGGTTGACGGCTTCGCGCTCAAGGCGCTGGTGTCGGAAGGACGTTACAGCCGGCTGTTCGCGGCAAGCGATCTGGTTGAGGGCGGCGATGTGGTGGTGAAATTCCCCAAGCCTCAGACCGCGCCGGACGAGACGCACCGCCAGGCATTCCTGCGCGAACAATGGGCGGGAAGCATGGTGCAGAATCCCTGGGTCGGCCGGGTAATCGAACTGGCGCCGGGGCGGCAGAGCTGTCTTTACACCGTCATGCCGCTTTATGAGGGCGAACTTCTGGAAACACGGCTGGGCCGCCGTCCGCAGTTGGAACTGGAGCAGGCGCGCGCCATCGGCGTGAAGCTGGCGCGCGGCGCTGCCGCGTTGCATCGGGCGGGCGTCATTCATCGCGACATCAAGCCCGACAATGTGATCCTGGAAAGCGGCGGCAGTTTGAAGCTGATTGACCTGGGCACGGCGCGGGTCGCAGCGATTGACGACGCCATGTCCCGGGACATTCCGGGCACGCGCGCATACATGGCGCCGGAAATGGGTGAAGGCGAGGCCGGCAATCCGGCAACGGACATCTATGCGCTGGGTGTCACCCTGTTCCGCGCCCTGAGCGGGGAATTTCCTTACGCCAACCTGGACGCGGTCAGTCCGTCAAAAAGAGACCGGCCGCAGGAGCTATGCTCTCTGCGTCCGGACCTTCCGGCCTGGCTGGATGCGGCGCTGGCCCGCGCCATTGCGCGCCATCCGCAGGACCGGTTTGGTGACATGGACGCCTTCGCCCGGGAGCTCGAGGCAGGGCCGCCGCGACATGGGCCGGTCGCGCGCCGCCAGCGCACTTTCTACGAACGCTCGCCGGTCCTGTTCTGGCAGATCGTGGCCGCGCTGCTGGCCTTCGGACTGGTCCTGTCGTTCCTGCGGCGTTAGCGGAAAGTCTTATTCATCATCCCGTGGCATCGCGAAGTCATCCGGCATGGTCAAAATAACGATGAAGGCATAGCACGCCAGAATGCCGATCACATTTTCCATGACTTGACCCAATGTCTTCGCGCGCCCGGCCCATCACTCCAACGCGCGTCCCGTCCCCTGCGTTCCCGCGCAACAGCAAGGCAGCGGATCGATCAGGGCAGCTCAGGCTTGTTCCACCAGCCGCCGCCCAGCGCCTGGAACAGGCCCACGGTATCGGCATAGCGGCTGGCCCGGGCCTGGATCAGGGCGATCTGCGTCTGCTGCTCGCTCTGCTCGGCCAACAGCACCGCCGGCATGCCGGTATCGCCCAAGGCCTGCTGATGCCGCGCGCGCGCCAGCGCTTCGGTCGCGGCCGCCCCCGCCGCTGCATTGGCGGCGAGCGCATCGGCGTCGTAATGCACCGCCTCCAGCGCATCGGCGGTGTTCTGGAAGGCGGTCGTCACCGCGCTCTGATATTGCGCCTTGGCCTGGTCCAGGCCGGCCCTGGCCGCGCGTTCCCTGGCCAACAGGGCGCCGCCATCGAACACCGTCTGGGCCACATTGGCGCCGATGCTCCAGAAGCCGGTGCCGGCGCCGAACAACTGGCCGATTGCCGTGGCGGCCGAACCGCCGGTGGCGCTGAGCGTGATGTTGGGCAGCATCGCGGCGATGGCGACACCGACCTCAGCATTGGCGGCATGGAGATTTTCTTCCGCGATCCGGACATCGGGGCGCTGACGCACCAGATCGGCGGGCAGCGACACCGGCACGTCGCGCGGCAGTGACAGGTCTGCCAGGCTCAACTGCGGCGGCTGGAAATCAGCCGGCAGCCGGCCCGTCAGCGCCGCCAGTAGGTCGATCTGTTGCGCCCGTTGCTTGCCGAGCGCGGCACGCGCGGCGCGCGCCTGCATCACCACAACCTCCTGCAAAGCCAGCGCCGCCTTGCTGATGGCGCCACGCGCGAGCTGGTCCTGCATCATGGTGCGCAGCGCTTCGGCGCCGTCCGTGATCTTTTGCTGGGCGGCGAGCTGATCCGACAGCGACGCATACTGGATGGCAGCCAGCGCGACATTGCTGGCAAGCGTCAGATGCGCCGCCCGAAGCGCGAACTCCTGGGCGTGTGCCTGGGCTTGTGCCGATTCGACCGTGCGGCGCGTGCCGCCGAACAGGTCGGGCACATAGCTGATGGTCAGTTGCGGCGTATAAAGGTTGAACGTCTGGACGGGGCTCGACAGAACCGGCGACAGGGTCTGGGAGGTCTGCTGGCGTGTGGCGTCGAAGCCGGCGCTCAGGCCTGGAAAGAAGGCCGCCCGCTCGGCCGCGGCATTGGCATTGGCCACGCGCAGGGCGGCGCGCGCCGCCGCCAGATCGGAATTGGCGGCAAGGGCATCGCGCACCAGCCCGTTGAGCGCGGGACTGTTGAACAGGGTCCACCAGTCGGCCGGCACCGCGCCTTGCATGACAAAAGCCTGCTGGCCGCCGCCTTTGGTGCCGGCGGATACGGTCTCAGCCGGCAGGGGCTGGTTGGTGATGCGGCTGGTCATGGGCGCTGCGGGCTGCTTGAAATCCGGCCCCACCGCGCAGCCGGCCAGTAGGCAGAGCGCCGATACGCAAACAGCCGTTTTCAGGTGCTTCATGCGGCATCTCCCGGCTGGCGCAGGGAGAAGCGGTCGATCAGGACCGGCAGCACAAGCAGGATCAGCGCGGGCGCCAGCAGCATGCCGCCCACCACAACCAGCGCCAGGGGCTTTTGGACCTGCGAGCCGATGCCGGTGGACAGTGCGGCCGGCAACAGGCCGACACAGGCCGCCACGCAGGTCATCATCACCGGGCGGAACTGCACATGGCAGGTGCGCATGATCGCATCCGGCCGCGACACCCCGTTCTTCAACATGCGGTTGTAGAAGGCCAGCACGATGATCCCGTCCATCACCGAAATGCCGAACAAAGCGACAAAGCCGATGGCCGCGGACACGCTGAACGGCGTGCCGGTGAGATAAAGCGCCAGGATGCCGCCGATCGCGGCCATGGGCATCACGCTGGCGGCCAGCAGCGTATCGCGCAGCGACGAGAAATTGACATAAAGCAGCATGCCGATCAGCGCCAGGCTGATGGGAAGGGCGATGGCCAGGCGTCCCAAAGCCTCCTGCAACTCACCGAACTCGCCCACCCATTCCAGGCGATAGCCCGGCGGCATATGGACTTGGCGGGCGATGCGGCTTTGCGCGTCCTTGACCGCACCGGCCAGATCGCGGCCCCGCACGCTGAACTTGATGGGGATATAGCGCTCCTGATGCTCGCGGTAGATGAAGGCCGCGCCCGACACCAGCCTTATGTCGGCAATGGCCGACAGCGGCACCGGGATCGGCGGTCCGCCCGACGGATTGGTGGCGCCGACCTGGATGTGGCGGATCGCGTCCAGGCTGTCGCGATACTGGGGCGCCAGCCGCACGATAATGGGATAATTGCGGTCGCTGCCCGTCTCATAGAGATTGCCGGCCGCCTCCCCGCCGATCGCGGCCTGGATCACGGCATTGATGTCGCCGGTAGCAAGGCCGAAGCGCGCCGCCCGGGCGCGATCGACGCGGATCTCGATGGTGGGCTGGCCCAGCGAATTGAGCACCGCCAGATCGGCGATGCCCGGCACCTTGGCCATCACCGCCTTTATCCTGGCGGCGGTGTCTTGCAGGGTCTGCAGGTCGTTGCCGAACAGCTTGACGGAGTTCTCGCCTTTGACGCCGGAGGCCGCTTCTTCGACATTGTCCTCGATATTCTGGGAGAAATTGAAATCCACGCCGGGGAATTTGCCGGACAGCGCGGTGTTGAGATCCTCGGTCAGCCTGTCCTTGGTGACCCCGCCCGGCCATTGCGATGACGGCTTCAAGGGCACGAAGAATTCCGCATTGAAGAAGCCGGTGGCGTCGGTGCCGTCGTCGGGCCGGCCGTTCTGCGACACCGCCGTGATCACCTCGGGATAGGAACCGATCAGCTTGCGCATCTGGTTGACATAGCCATTGGCCGTCTCCAGCGAGATGGTGGCCGGCATGGTGGCGCGGATCCAGAAATTGCCCTCTTCCAGGTGCGGCAGGAATTCCATGCCCATCATGGTCGCCGCCAGCAGCGCGAAGCCGAACAGCACGCCCGCGCCGCCCAGCGCCAGCGTCCGGTTGGCCAGCGCGAATTGCGAAACCTGCACATAGCGGCGATGCAGGAAGCGCAGCAGGCGCGTCTCGGTCTCCTGCATCTTCTCCGGCAGCAGGAACGCAGCCAATACCGGGGTGATGGTGAAGGTGGCGATGACGCCGCCGGCGATGGCATAGGCATAGGTGCGCGCCATCGGGCCAAAGATATGGCCTTCCACGCCCGACATGGTGAAAAGCGGCACAAAGGCGGCCACGATGATGGCGGCGGAAAACAGGATCGGCTGCCCCACCTCCTGGGCCGCGACCAGGATGGTGGCGAGCTTGCCGTGCAACCCCTCGGCTTCGGCCTCGGCCCGCCGCTTCTCGCGCTCGCCGCGGGCGGAAACCTCGCCCGACAGATGGCGGAAGACATTCTCGACCATGATCACGGTCGCATCCACCACCAGGCCGAAATCGATGGCCCCCACCGACAGCAGATTGGCGGATTCCCCGCGCAGCATCAGGATGGTGACGGCGAACAGAAGCGCGAAGGGAATGGTGGCCGAGGCGATGGCCGCGCTGCGCAAGTCGCCCAGGAACAGCCATTGCACCAGGAAGATCAGCACCATGCCCACCAGCATGTTTTCCAGCACCGTGCGGGTGGTGACATCGATCAGGTCGGTGCGGTCATAGATCGGCTTGATCACCACGCCGGGCGGCAGGATGCCCAAGCTGTTGAGGTTGCGCACCTCATCTTCCACCGCATGGATGGTGGGCATGCTCTGTTCGCCCCGGCGCATCAGCACGATGCCCTGAACGATGTCGTCGTCATTGTCCTGGCCGGCGATGCCCAGCCGCGGCTGGTTGCCGATGGTGACGCCGGCCACGTCATGCAGCATCACCGAGACGCCCTTGTTCTGTGTCAGCACGACATTGCCGATGTCGCTGGCCGAGCGGATCAGGCCGACGCCGCGCACGATCGCCGCCTGCTGGCCGATATTGACGGTCTGGCCGCCGACATTGATGTCGCTGTTGTTCAGCGCCTGGAGAATCTGGGGAATGGTGACGCCATATTGCAGCAGCTTGTGCTGGTCCACCGACACTTCATAGGTCTTGGTCTTGCCCCCCCAGCCGGTGACATCGATCACGCCGGGCACCGCCTTGAACCGCCGTTGCAGGATCCAGTCCTGAATGGTTTTGAGATCGGTCACCGAATAGCCGGGCGGTCCCATCAGCCGGTAGCGGTAGATTTCCCCGATCGGGCTGTCGGGTGAAAGCTGCGGCTGCACCCCGCCCGGCAAGGGCGGCAGCTGGGACAGCCGGTTGATCACCCATTGCTGGGCTTCGTCATAGGTGAAGTCATAGGTGAACTGCACCTTCACGTCCGACAGGCCGAACAGCGAAATGGTGCGGATAGCGGTGATATGCGGAATGCCCGCCATCTGCACCTCGATGGGGATCGAGATGTTGCGCTCGATCTCCTCGGCCGAAAGTCCCGAACTCTGGGTCACGATCTCCACCAGCGGCGGCACCGGATCGGGATAGGCTTCGATATTGAGCTTGGTGAACAGCACCACGCCCGTGACCATGAACACGGCAAGAAGGACGACCACCAGCACGCGTTGGCGCAGGGCCAGAAGAATCACGCTGCTCATGAATCAGTCCGAATTCGCAGCGCTATCCAGGAAAAGACTGCCGGCAAGCGCCACCCGGTCGCCTGGCTTGAGGCCGCTCAGCACTTCCATATAGCCGTTCTGCAGCCGGCCCGGACGGATGCGGCGCATCACCAAGCTTTCGCCGCCGGCGGAAAGCCAGACATGCGACTGGTCGCCCTCGTGGATGACGGCCATCTCGGGAACCGCGGAGGAGATGCGGTCGCCGCCGGTATGGATCAGCATGGTGGCGAACATGGCGGGCTTGAGCAGGCCGTTCGGATTGGCGATCTCGGCCCTGACCGCCAGGCGGTGGGTCGCGGTATCGATGCCGGGCGCGACCCAGGTCAGCCGCGCGGGAAAGATGCGGCCGGGCAGCGCGGACACCGCGACATCCACTGCTTCGCCCACCCGCATCTGGGGAGCGTCTTCCTCACGCACATTGCCGATCAGCCACAGCCGGTCGAGATTGCCGATGGCGAAGACCGGATTGGCCGAACCGGCCTGGACGAACTGGCCCGGGCCCACCAGGCGCTGGGTGACGGTGCCGGAAATCGGCGCCGTCAATTCGGCCGGCGGTGCGAAAGCGCGGTCCTTGCGCTGGATTTCCATGGCGTGGATCTGGGCATCGCCAAAACCCAGCGCATGCAGCTTGCCGCGCGCCGCGATCAGCGCCCCGGTCGCCGCGGCCTGATCGGCCTGGGCCTGCTGCCAGTCCTTCAGCGCGGCGCTGCCGTCATTATAAAGCGCGTGCTGGCGCGCCTCATTGGCGTCGGCGTTGCGGGAGGTGATCTCAGCCGCGATCAAATCGCTTTCCGACTGAATCGCCTCGCTGGCCGCAACCGTCGCCAGCACCTGGCCCTTGGCGACGGTATCGCCGGCGCGCACCGCGATATTCATGACCTGGCCGGTGAAGGGCGAAAAGACCTGGGTGGTGGTGTCGTCATCCGTGGCGACCTGGGCTTCCACCGAAACCAGGCCAGGGAAGTTCCGCGCGGTCACGGTGCCCAGGGTGATGTTCGCCCATTGGGCGCTGTCGGGGCGAAAGCCGCCTTGCACCAGCCGGGGCAGTTGAGGCGCGGGCTTGGCCGAAAGGCTGTCACGCAGGACCGGAACAAGGATCAATATGCCCGCGACGATGGCCGCACCCAGCGCCAGGATACGCAGTTGGGCGTCTCGCGGCAGGCCTTTTGGAGGCTGCTTTTCCAAACCGTTTCCCTGTATGAAGCATCCGGAACGGCCGGGGTTATAAGCGCGCCGGCTTACAGGAAACTTACAGCGCCGAAAGGTTGGCCAAGCCCATGCGTCTGCTGGTGGTCGAGGACAATGACCAGCTCGCGGAACTCATATGCCGGGGGCTGAAGGCGGCCGGCTTTGACGTCGACCGCGCCGCACGTATCGCCGAGGCCGAGGACGCCATCCAGGCCAGCCGTTATGGCGCCATGATCGTGGATCTGGGCCTGCCGGACGGGGATGGCCGCAATCTGGTCCGCGGATTGAGGGCAAAGGGCGACGCCATACCAGTGCTGATGCTCACCGCCCGCGGCACCACGGAAGAGAAAGTCTCGGGCCTCAGCAGCGGCGCCGATGACTATCTGGTGAAACCTTTCGCCTTCGAGGAATTGGTTGCACGCATCCGCGCCCTGCTGCGCCGGCCCGGCGAATTCCTCGGCAATCTGCTGGAGGCGGGCAATCTGGCCTTCGACACCGGCGCGCGGCAGGCCTTTGTCGAGGGCAAGCCGCAATCCTTCAGCGCGCGCGAACTGGCGCTGCTGGAGATCCTGATCCGCCGGCCGGGCCGGGTGGTGCCCAAGCGGCTGGTCGAGGACCATCTCTTCGGGCCGTCCGAGGATGTCCGCTCCAATGCGGTGGAAGTCTATATGCACCGGCTGCGCAAGCAGCTGACGGATGCGGGCGCCACGGCCGAGGTCCATACCGTGCGCGGCGTCGGCTATATCCTGATGGAGCCCAAGCCTTGAGCTTTCGGGCCGTGAGATTCCGGCTGACCTCGCTGCAGTCGCGGATCGCCTTCTTCCATCTGCTCGCCATCGCCATCGCCGCGATACTGGTGCCGCTGGCCAACTATCTGGTGATCAACCAGTCCGCCAACCAGTTCGAGGTCCGCACCCTGCGCGACCATGCCGCCACCATCGCGCAGTACCTCTCCCGCACCCAGGACGGCTGGCGGCTCGACCTGCCCGAAGACCTCAAGACCTTATATGCCCATGGTCTGGACGGACTTTCCTATACCGTGACCGATGCCCAGAACCGCCCGCTTTTTTCCTCCAACCTTCAAAGTGGCGCGGCGCTGGTGCCGATCTCCTCGCAGCAGCTGCAGCGCTATTCCGAAAATGGCGGGGAATTCTACAGCCTTGCCTTGAAACGCGGCGAGGGCGACGACGCGATCTGGATCAAGGTGGCGCAGAACATCCAGCATCCCGACGTGATCTTCGATGACATTGTTTCCAGCTATCTGGGCCATATCGGCTGGTTCACGGTGACGATCCTGGCGCTGCTGCTGGCCATCGACATTGTGGTGATTCGAAGCGCGCTCAAGCCGGTGCTGCGCGCGTCCGAAATCGCGCGCGCCATCGATCCCGCCAGGACAAATCCGCGCCTGCCGGATCACGATGTGCCGCAGGAACTGCTGCCGCTGATCGCGTCGATGAACCAGGCGCTGGACCGGCTGGAACAGGGCATCCGCGTCCAGCGCGAATTCACCGCCGACGCGGCGCATGAGCTGCGCACACCCCTGGCGGTCCTGCGCACCCGGGTCGAGACCATGCCGGACCGCGAAGGGCTGGACGCGGTGAAAGCCGACATTCTGGTGATGACCCATGTGGTCAACCAGCTGATGGAGATGGCCGAGGTGGAAGGCAACAGCGCCCCGCCCACCACGACGGTGGACCTGTGCGCGGTCTGCGCCGAAGTCGCCGCCATGATGGCGGAGATCGCCATCCGCCAGGAAAAGTCCATCGCACTGACTGGCGCGAAAGGGCCGGTCTGGATCCGGGGTGACGGCGCCATGATTTTCCGCGCGGTGCGCAACCTGGCGGAGAATGCGATCAAGCACACCCCGCCCGGCACGGCCGTCGAACTTGAGGTTGGCGATGACGGCAGTGTCGCGGTGATGGACCACGGCCCCGGCGTGCCGGAGAAAGACCGTGCCCTGATCTTCCGCCGCTTCTGGCGGGCCGACCGCAATCTTACCCTCAATGATTCTTTTCAGGGCGCCGGCCTGGGGCTGGCAATCGTGGCCAAGATCGCGGAAATCCATGCCGGTATGGTGACCGTGGCCGGCCGGCCGGGCGGCGGCGCGGTCTTCACCCTGCAATTCGCGCGAATGAAAAACGCCGGTTGACCGGAGCGGCTAGCCGCGCTTTTCCAGCCTGCTATGCAACTCGCGGACAATATTGCCCGCGGTGCGTTCGCAGACCGCCGGAACAAGCGCGTGCATCGCGGCCGCAAGGCCCGCGCCCAGAAGCGGCAGGGCAAAGGACAACGCCACCCGCTGATGCTGAAAATAACTTTCGCCCACGTTCTGGGGATGGGAAAGAAACAGTCGGCGGATCACGGCCACATCCTTATTGCGACGCATTATGCTAGCCCAATCGCGCGGGCTTGTGTGCCGTTTCGTTTGCCGGAATAGTGGGCAGCACATACCTGGAGGGGATCATGAAATATGCAGTTTTGGGCGCGGCTGCCCTGGCGCTGTGCGCCACCACCGCCAATGCCGGCACCGCGACCCGCGCACCCTTCGGCGCACTGAGCGACGGCACCAAGGTTGAAGCGGTGACCCTGACCGACGGTGCCGGCATCTCCGCCCGGATCATGACCCTGGGCGCGACGCTTCAGTCCCTCATCGTGCCCGATAAATCGGGTCACAAGGACGACGTGGTTCTGGGCTATGACACCGCCCCGGAATATCTCTCCCATCCCGATTATTTCGGCGCCTCGGTGGGGCGCTATGCCAACCGCATCGCCAAGGGGAAGTTCTCGCTCGACGGCAAGACCTATACCCTCGCCGTCAATGATGGGCCCAATTCGCTGCATGGCGGCCTCAAGGGCTTCGAAAAACGGATGTGGAAGATCGAACAGGTCTCCAGCGGCCCCGAGGCCAAGGTTGTGTTCAGCTATGTCAGCGCCGATGGCGAGGAAGGCTTTCCCGGCGAGCTTAAAGTGACGGCCACCTACTCGCTGAATGAACAGAATGAACTCAAGCTGGAATACCGCGCCACCACCTCAAAGCCCACGGTGCTCAACCTCACCAACCATTCCTATTTCAATCTTTCGGGCAATGACGCCCGCGATGTGATGGGGGACATGGTGACCCTGCATGCCGGGCGCTTCACGCCCGTGGACGCCACCCTGATCCCCACCCGCGAGCGCCGCGCCGTGGCCGGCACGGTGTTCGACTTCCGCACCCCGCATCGGGTGGGCGACCGCATCCGCGACGCCCATGAACAGCAGATCCGCTACGGCCGCGGCTATGATCACAACTTCATCGTCGATGGCGCAGCCGGGACTTTGCGGCCCGCTGTCGTGGTGACCGAGCCGGTGTCGGGCCGCACCCTGGAGCTGAGCACCAACGCGCCGGGCGTGCAGTTCTATACCGGCAATTTCCTGGACGGCACCTTCTTCGGCAAGGGCAGCCGCGCCTATCGCCAGGGCGACGCCATCTGCATGGAGCCGGGCGTGTTTCCGGATTCACCCAATCATCCGGATTTTCCCACTTCGCGCCTCGACCCCGGCCAGACCTACGTCAACACCATCGTCTACAAGTTCAGCGCGAAGTAGCTCAGTCAACTGTCACAACCGCCACCGATTTGGCCGGCATGTCGAAGGACATCTTGCCGCCTTCCGTGCTGCTCTGGAACGCCAGCGGATGCACCAGGTTGGGCGCGTCGAATGTGTTGTGCGCATCCATGGCGAAGGCCGTGAGAATCCGGCCATGCGCGGTTCCGGTCAGGTTGGTCACCACCTGCACCGCATGACCGGGATTGGTGTTGACGATCGACAGCACCAGTTTGCCGTCTTTGCCCCGCGCCGCCGACACATCCACCATCGGCAGGTGCGTATCGCCCTGGACATAGTCCGGTCCTGACACCACGGCCGGATACGGCGTCGCCCCCATGAAGGCCTGGTACATGTCGAAGACGTGATAGGTCGGGGTCAGCAGCATCTTGTCCTTGTCGGTCAGGATCATGGCCTGCAGCACATTGATCATCTGGGCGATATTGGCGCCTTTCACCCGGTCGGTATGGCGCTGGAAGATGTTGAGGCTGAGCGCCGCCACCTCCGCGTCGCGCAGGGAATTCTGCTGATAGAGAAAGCGCGGATGGCTGCCCGGCTCCTGGTCATACCAGGCGCCCCATTCATCGACATAAAGCCCGATCTTCTTGTCAGGATCATACTTGTCCATGATCGCGGCCGTTTTGGTCACGATCTCGTCGATGTGCAGGGCATGGCTGAGGGTCGAGGCCCATTCGCTTTCCGGAAATCCGGTGGCGGCGCCCTTGTCGCGGAAGATGCGGGGCACGGTATAGTAATGCACGCTGAGGCCGTCGAACTTGCCGCCATCGCGCATCATGGTTTCGGCAAAGTCGTAATTGTCGTCGTGGCTTCCGCTGGCGATCTTCAAGGTGCCCATCTCGACCGGCGTGTTGGCAAAGGTGGCATAGCGGCGGTTGACGTCGGCGGCATATTCGGGGCGCATGTTGCCGCCGCAGCCCCAGGTCTCGTTGCCGATGCCGGCAAAGCGCACCGTCCAGGGCTTGGCGCGGCCGTTCTTGCGCCGCTCATTGGCCAATGAGGACTGGCTGTCGGAGGTCATATATTCCAGCCACTGGGCGTCGTCATAGGGCGTCAGCGTTCCGACATTGAGGGAGACATAGGCATCCGCGCCCACCAGTTCGGAGAAATTCATGAATTCGTTGGTGCCGAAGCTGTTGTCCTCGGTCACGCCACCCCAATGGATGTTGATGCGCACCGGGCGCTTGGCGCGGGGCCCGATGCCGTCGCGCCAGTTGTAAAGATCGGCGAAACAGCCGCCCGGCCAGCGAATGTCGGGCACATGGATATGGCGCAACGCCTCCACCACATCCTTGCGATAGCCATGGATGTTGGGGATCTTGCTGTTTTCCCCCACCCAGATGCCTTCATAGATGCCGCGGCCCAGATGCTCGGCGAACTGGCCATAGATGTGGCGGTCGATCTCCGGCCCCGGCTTGGCGGTGTCGATGGCGACATGGGCTACCGCGGTCTGGGCCTGGGCCTCCACCGGCAGCGCCAGCAGCAGCACAGCGCCTAGGAATGTCCTGAACATCGCAACCCCCCAAATCTGTTTCGGGGATGTTAGCGCGACCAAAGGGATGTGCACAGCGCCTTAAGACAGCGCGCGCAAGGTCTCCGGATCGGACAAAAGCAGGGCCCAGTCGTCGCGGCTGAAGCTTGCGGTTTCGCGGCGCTTCACCCTTTCGCGCAGGCTCCACAGCAGCAGCGGGTCGACCGCCGGCGCCGGCGCGTCCCGCAGAAGCGCCAGATGCAGCTCGCGCACCCGCGCATCATCCAGCACCAGTTGCTGGGCCTGGTCCGACAGGGCTTCATGACCGGCCGCCAGGACATGGGCGCGGTCCAGCACCCGCAATCCGCGGCTTTCGCTGGGCACCAGAAACAGATGATCGTCGCGCGCGACCTGGCCGAGCAGCGGGCTGGAGCTGAGCAGCACCAGCGGAATCGACAGGATCAATCCGGCCAGAAGGGGCACAAACCAGTTGAAACTGTCGGGTGCATAGCACCAGAGCAAAAAGGCGGCGACCGCGCCAATGACAGTGTGGGCCGCGAATTTCCGCGCCACCAGTTTCAGCGGCAAGGCGCGGTCGGTGCGGGTCTGGGGATTCCAGCCGGTAGCCATGCCCATCAGGATGGAGAACACATACCAGCTGTGCTGCAGCATCACGATCGGCGCCATCAGGGTCGAGAACAGGGATTCCCAGAACAGCCCGGCCAGCAGCGCGCGGGTGCCGCCATGGGCGCGGGTGAGGGCTGCGTCTTCCAGCACCGCGCCGACCGCCAGCAATTTGGGCCCGAACAACAGCACCAGGGTGGCCAGCACCAATATGCCCAACTCGGCGGCATGAGAGACGTACAGCGGCAAGGACGGCTGGAGCCCGACATACGTAGCGGCCGGCGCGGGCTTGTAGCTCATCATCTCCGCGCCCGAGACGACCAGAAGCAGCAGCCAGAGCGGCGAGGAGACATAACTCATGATCC
>DATAWO010000064.1:0-17431 GCA_036267165.1 Rhizomicrobium sp.
GCGCCAGAGCGATGCCGGCGGCCACCAACCCCACCGTGTAGGGCAGCGCCAGGCGGCGGGCGATGAGCGCGACCAGGATCGCCACCACCAGAAGCCCAACCGTGCTCACCAGAATCAAGTTCATCAGGACAGGAGCTTATCCCACGGTCCGTCGCGCCGCCGCCGGATTCGCTTGGATGACGGCCTCTTGGAGCGTAAAATGCCGCCTGACGGGAGCGCGACATGAAACACGCCATGCCTGGAGCAATGCTGGCATTGCTAGTGCTGGCGGGGGCGTCCGCTTCAGCGGACGAGCTCAAGGAATTCCGCTGCGGCCGCACGCTGGAGACGCAAGGCGGCCTGCCCCAGCTGGTGGTGGACGATCAGTTGCATGTGCTGGACCGGACCAGCGCAAATGCCAAATTCGATCCCGGCCCCGTGCCGCCCGGCGCCAGCATCAAATCCATCTTCTGCGCCCGTTCCGACATCGTGCCGGCGCCGTCCGACTACAAGGTGGTGGAAGCCGGCTATCCGCTGACAATCTTCGCGCGCGATGCCAGCGGCAAGACACGCATCGCGGTGCTGGAACTGGATGGCGGACAGCTCAGGCTGCGTTCGGTGGGCGAAATCGGATTCACGCCCGACATGGTTCACCGCATCCAGGCGTTCCCGGACGCGTCCCTGCCGCAATTCGGCAAGACCGCGTCGGCGCGTTAGCCCATCAAGGAAGCCATAACAGCGCGAGGAATTTTGCGGCGTGAGCAGGAGCGACGTGCGGAGCGCACCTAGCGTGCGTGAGCACGCGCGACGAACTCACGACGCACCGCCCTCGCCTGCTACGCAGGCTCGAAGCGGGGCCAGCTTTTCTAAGTTCGCTTCGCTCACCAAGAAAAGCCAGGCCAAAGACCCGCGCTGCTAGGCGTCGGCGGTCTGTTTTGCCCGCTTGCGCAGATGGGGGAGAAGCTCGCGCTTGCGCAGCCGGATATTCTGCGGCGTCACTTCCACCAGCTCATCGTCCTGGATATAGGCCATGGCCTGTTCCAGCGTCATCGGCACGATCGGCGTCAGCCTGACGGCTTCGTCCTTTGAGGTGGTGCGAATGTTGGTCAGCTGCTTGGCCTTGGTCGGATTGACATCCAGGTCATTGTCCTTGGCGTTCTGACCGATGATCATGCCTTCATAGACCCTGGTGCCGGGTGTCACGAAGAGTTTGCCGCGCTCTTCCAGATACCAGAGGCCATAGGCCACGGCGTCGCCATTCTCGGTGGAAATCAGCACGCCATTGACGCGTCCGCCCACCTGACCCTTGTGGGGGGCGTAAGTAAGGAACATGCGGTTCATCACCCCGGTGCCGCGAGTGTCGGTGAGGAATTCGCCGTGATAGCCGATCAGGCCGCGCGCGGGCGCATGGAAGACCACGCGGGTCTTGCCGGCGCCGGTCGGGCGCATGTCCACCATCTCGCCCTTGCGGCCCGAAATCTTCTCGATCACCACGCCGGTATAGGCGTCATCCACATCCACCGTGACTTCCTCGATCGGCTCCAGCCGCTGGCCATTCTCGGTCTTGAACAGCACGCGCGGACGCGAGATCGAAAGCTCGAAACCCTCGCGGCGCATGGATTCGATCAGCACGCCCAGCTGCAGTTCGCCGCGGCCGGCGACTTCGAAATTGCCTTCGCCGGTTTCGTGGACCTTGAGCGCGACATTGCCTTCGGCCTCGCGCAGCAGGCGGTCGCGGATGACGCGACTCTGCACCTTGTCGCCCTCGCGGCCGGCGAGCGGGGAATCATTGACCGAAATGGTCATGGCCAGGGTCGGCGGATCGATCGCCTGGGCGTGGATCGCGTCTTCCACCGAAGGATCGCACAGCGTGTCGGCGACGGTGGCGGTCTCAAGGCCCGCGATGGCGACGATGTCGCCGGCCTCGGCCCGCTCCACCGGCACCCGCGCCAGGCCGCGAAAGGCCAGAAGCTTGGTGACGCGGGTCTTCTCGATGATCTCGCCGTCGCGGTTCAGCGCCTTGATATTGCGGTTGGTGGTGATGACGCCGGATTCGATGCGGCCGGTCAGGATGCGGCCCAGGAAATTGTCGGCTTCCAGCGTGGTCACCAGCATCTTGAACGGATGCTCCTCGCCCGCCAGCTGCTGCGGCTTAGGCCGAGGCACGTCATCCACGATCAGCTGGAACAGGGGATCGAGATTCTTGCGCTCATCCTCCAATTCCTTCACTGCCCAGCCGTTGCGGCCGCTGGCATAGAGGTAATGAAAATTCAGCTGATCGTCATTGGCGTCCAGCGCCAGGAACAGGTCGAAAATGGATTCCAGCGTTTCCTTGGGCTGGGCGTCGGAGCGGTCGATCTTGTTGATCACCACGATGGGCTTCAGCCCCAGCTTCAGTGCCTTGGAGAGCACGAACTTGGTCTGGGGCATCACGCTTTCGGCCGCGTCCACCAACAGGACCACGCCATCCACCATGGAGAGGATGCGTTCCACTTCGCCGCCGAAGTCGGCATGGCCGGGGGTGTCCACGGTATTGATGCGCACGCCGTGCCACTCCACCGAGGTGCACTTGGCCAGGATGGTGATGCCGCGCTCGCGCTCCTGGTCGTTGGAATCCATGGCGCGCTCGGCCATCTGCTGGTTCTCGCGTACGGAACCGGACTGTTTCAGCAGCTGGTCCACCAGGGTGGTCTTGCCATGGTCGACGTGCGCGATGATGGCGATGTTGCGGATTTCCATGACACCAGAATCAATAAGAGGGACGTGAATCAATAAGAGGACGTACGGGACGCAGGCCGCGCTTATAAACGCGTGTCCTGCTGCGGAGCAACATCGCGTCTGACAGTCTTGTCATTCCTTTGTCAATGTTAACGGCTTTTGTCAGTCTTTTCGGGATGTTGCGGCATTTCGAGACAGATTTTTCGCCACACTATTGAGAGGGTTTTGCAGTATAACCGGTGGCAACAAAGCCAAAAATGGCCAGAGTCCGGTCACCTGACGGACAGGTTGGAAGCACCAAAAGGCATCAAGAGACGAACCCCAATCCGCCGCCGTGCGGCAGATTGCCGGGTGTACACTGTGAACCGCCGGCCTCCGGGGCCAGTAAATTGTATCGGGATTGCATCGTTATGAATGTTCAGATCGCCCCCTTGCAGACCCCGCCGGCGCGGGAAGACGACCTGGAAGAGGACCGGGGGGGTCATGCGCGCACCTACGTGATCGGGGGCGTTGCGCTGGCGCTCGTGCTGGGCGGCTTCTGGTATTTCACCCATGACAGCGACGCGCCCAAGGCCAAGCGGAACCTGGCCGCGCCGGTAAAGGTGGCGCCGGTCGAAATCCGCGACATGGCCGTGATCGAGCACACCATCGGCACGGTCATGGCCAACTCCACCGTGCAGATCAACGCCCGCGTCAACGGGCAGTTGACGAAAGCCTTCTTCAAGGAAGGTCAGATGGTGAAGACGGGCGATCCTCTGTTTGAGATCGATCCGCGCCCCTATCAAGCGGCTTATGACAATGCGGTGGCTTCGATGGTCACCGCCAAGGCCAAGGCGGAACGCTATGGCCGGCTGAAGGCGCAGAATGCGGTGGCGGGCCAGGATGTCGACGATGCCCAGGCCGCCTATCTGGAAGCCAAGGCCAATGTCGAATCCGCGCGGCTGAACCTGGAATACACCACCATCCGCTCGCCGGTGAACGGCAAGACCGGCCCGATCCTGATCCAGCCGGGCAACATGGTGAGTTCCACCTCCTCGAGCTCCTCCAGCAGCACCACCAACGGCATCTCGACCGCCAATCCACTGGTCACCGTCAACGAAATCCAGCCGGTCAAGATTTCGCTGTCCCTGCCCCAGTCCGACCTGCCGCGCATCCAGGCGCAGCTGACAAGACCCGGGGGGCTCACCATCGCCATGAACATGCGCGATGTTGGCGGCGACGACATCAAGGTGCCGGTCAATTTCGTCAGCAACGCCGTGGCCGGCCTGACCGGCACCATCGAGCTGCGCGCCAGCTATGCCAACACCGACATGAAACTGGTGCCGGGCCAGCTGGTGGACACCACCGTCATGCTGTCGGAGATTCCCCATGCCACGCTGGTGCCGCGCGATGCCGTGAACACCGGCCCGGATGGCTTGTTCGTCTATGTCGTGAAGGACGGCGCGGCCCAGCAGCGCCCGGTCAAGCTTGAGTTCGATGACGGCGTCAACGATGCGGTTTCCGGTGAGCTGCACAAGGGCGATCTGGTGGTGACCGACGGCCAGCTGCGCGTGCTGCCGGGCGCCAAGGTCAGCATCACCGGCGCCAAAAAGCATGCCGGCGCCGGCGTGATGACCAGCGGCCGCCGCCGGGTCAAGCGTGCATCGGACAATGAAGGCTAACAGCCTCAAGGTCTCAAAATGAATCTGTCTCTGCCCTTTATCGAACGCCCCGTCATGACCACGCTGGTGGTGGCGGCCATGGTGATTTTCGGCGCCTATGGCTATTCCAACCTGCCGGTCTCCGACCTTCCCAATGTCGACTTCCCCACCATCTCGGTGATGGCGAGCCTGCCGGGCGCCGACCCCGACACCATGGCCTCGTCGGTCGCATCTCCCCTGGAGAACCAGTTCTCCACCATCCAGGGCATCGACCAGATGACCTCGACCAGCATCCAGGGCCAGACGACCATCAACCTGCAGTTCAGCCTGGACCGCAGCCTGGATGGCGCCGCCCAGGACGTGCAATCGGCGATCAGCGCGGCCGGCCACTTTCTGCCCAAGACGCTGCCCCAGCAGCCCACCTTCCGCAAGGTGAACCCGGCCGACCTGCCGATCCTGTTCCTCACCATGCGCTCGGCCACCCTGAAGCCGTCGGCGGTGGATGAATATGCCGAGACGCTGCTGGCGCGGCAGATTTCGACCCTGGAAGGCGTGGCACAGGTCAGTGTGTTCGGCAGCGCCAAATATGCCGTGCGCATCCAGGCAGATCCCGATGCGCTGGCCGCCCGCAAGATCGGCATCGACACGCTGGTCAATGCGGTTTCCTCCGCCAACGTGAACCTGGCCACGGGCGCGCTGAACGGTCCCACCCGTTCCACCGTCATCCATACCGGCGGCCAGCTCAACAACGCGGCCGAGTTCAACGACCAGGTCGTGGCCTATCAGAACGGCGCACCGGTCAGGCTGAAGGATGTGGGCCGCGCCATTGACGGACTTGAGAATCCATACGGCCAGAGCTGGTACAAGGACCAGCCCGCCATCGTGATGGCCGTGTTCCGCCAGCCCGGCTCCAACGTGGTGGGCGTGATCGACACCATCAAGAAGATCCTGCCGCAGTTCGAGGCCAACCTGCCGCCTTCGGTGCAGCTGGACATCGTGTTCGACAGAAGCCAGGTCATCCGCGCCTCGATCAACGACGTGCAGACCACGTTGGCGATCGCCGGCGCCTTGGTGGTGGGCGTGATCTTCATCTTCCTGCGCCGTATCTCCGCCACCATCATCCCATCCTTGGCGCTGCCCATCGCCGTGATCGCCACCTTCGCCGGCATGGCCTTCATGGGTTACAATCTGGACAATCTCTCGCTGATGGCGCTGACCTTGTCGGTCGGCTTCGTGGTCGACGACGCCATCGTGATGCTGGAGAACATCGTCCGCCACATCGAGATGGGCGAAAAGCCCTATGAAGCTGCGGTCAAGGGCTCCAGCGAAATCGGCTTCACCATCCTCAGCATGACCATCAGCCTGGCGGCGGTGTTCATCCCCATCGTCTTCATGGGCGGCATCGTCGGCCGGCTGCTGCACGAATTCGCGGTCACCATCATCATGGCGGTCATCTTCTCAGGGATCATTTCGATCACCCTGACGCCGATGCTGTGCGCCCGTCTGCTGCGCGACGAGCACAATACCAGCCACAACATGTTCTATCGCTGGAGCGAAAACGCCTTCAACCGGGTGCAGGCGGGCTATGACCGCTCGCTGCGCTGGAGCCAGAAACATTCCCTGGTCATCATGGGCGCCTTCGTGCTCAGCCTGGTGGCCAGCGTCGTGCTGATGGCGGTGATGCAGGAGGACTTCCTGCCCAGCGACGATACCGGGCGCCTGCAGGCCAATCTGATGGCCGCCAACGGCACCAGCTATGAGCAGATGGCCGCCTATACCAAGGAAGTGGCCAGGATCGTGGGCCAGGATCCCAATGTACGGGGTGTGATGGCGGAGATGGACGGCGCCAACGGCTCGGCCGGCACCAACCAGTCGCGCCTGATGATGATCTCGCTCAAGCCGCTGGGCCAGCGCAAGCTGGGCCCCGACGCCATCATCCGTGAGCTGCGCCCCAAAGTGTCGCGTTTCCCCGGCGTCAATGTCTTCCTGGTCAACCCGCCGACCATCCGGCTTGGCGCGCGCCAGGCCCGTTCCAGTTACCAGTACACCATGCAGGGCCTGGATCTGGACCAGCTCAAGGAATATTCCGACAAGCTGATGGACGATATGCGCAGCCGGCGCATCTTTGTCGACGTCAATTCCGATCTCGACGCCGCCATGCCCTCGGTCCAGGTGCAAATCGATCGCGACCGCGCCGCCGCCCTTGGCGTGTCGCCGCAGCAGATCGAAGTGGCGCTGGGCGCCGCCTTTGGCGGCCAGCAGATCTCCCAGATCAACACCTCGTCCAACCAATATGAAGTGGTGATGGAGCTTCTGCCGCGCTTCCAGCGCGATTCATCGTCGCTGAGCCGGCTTTATGTCACGGCCCAGAACGGAACCCTGGTGCCGCTGACCGCCGTCGTCAAAATGACGGCCTCCACCGTGCCGCTTTCGGTCAACCATGCCGGCCAGATTCCGGCCGTAACCGTCTCCTTCGATCTGGCGTCGGGCGCCGCGCTGTCGGATGCGGTCACCGGCATTCATGAAGCAAGCGACGAGGTCGGCGTGCCCGCATCCATCCAGGGCAGCTTCCAGGGCACCGCCGCGGCGTTCGAGGATTCCACCAAGAATATGGGGGCGCTGCTGGTTATTGCCATGGTGGTGGTCTACATCATCCTGGGCATCCTCTATGAAAGCTTCATCCATCCGCTGACCATCCTGTCGGGCCTGCCCTCGGCCGCGGTGGGGGCGCTGATCACGCTGTACATCGCCCATCTTCTGTTCCTGGCCGGCATCACGCCGTCGGACATGTCGCTGTCGCTCTATGCCTTTGTCGGCATGATCATGCTGATCGGCATCGTGAAAAAGAACGCCATCATGATGATCGACTTCGCGCTGCACCGGCAGCGCAAGGACCATATCCCGGCCGAACAGGCGATCTTTGAGGCAGCCCAAGTACGCTTCCGCCCGATCATGATGACCACCATGGCGGCCTTGATGGGCACCCTGCCTATCGCCTTCGGCACCGGAACGGGCGCGGAATCCCGCCGGCCGCTGGGCCTGTGCGTGGCGGGCGGCCTGCTGTTGTCCCAGCTCCTCACCCTCTACATCACGCCGGTGATCTATACCTATCTCGACCGGCTGGGCGGCAAGCTCAAGAGCCGCAAGCCCCGCAGCCGCCCGGCGCCCAGCATCGCGCCGGCGGAGTAGCGAGCCATGGCCGGCAAGCGTCAGCTTGCCGATGATTTGGTTCAGTGAACCAAATCAAATGGCGAACGCGCCGAGTTTAGGCGAGGCGCAAGCGACCGGCCCGCAGGGCCGCCCCTCGCTTCGCGCGTGCCGCTGCGCTGTCGCTAGGCACGGGCAAGCTTTTCCAGTTCGCGTCCGTGCGCGTCTTTCGCTGGCGCTCAAGACCTACGGACCACAAGAAAAGCCAAGCCAGCTTGGGCGAGGCGCAATTCAGAAGCAGCCATTCGCCGGCGCACCGAAGATGGCAGTGGAGATTCCGGGGCCTGTGCTCGTGATGCTCTCACGCGCGCAATTCAGGGCCGCAAAACCCGCCTGCCGCTCGCTGCCGTCCGGCAGGATGATGCCTGCGCCATCCGGCGTGATGTCCTCATGCCGCGCCCTGAGGCTCGCCCATTGCCGGTTGGTCTGGCAGACCCTGGGACCCGGCAGGCGTGAGCCGGGCAGCGGCTCCGGCGAGCGGCAGGTCACGCTGTCGGGATCGCCATTGCCTTGCGGATAAAGCGCGACAAGCACTTCCTTGACCGCGGTGCGCTGCGGCACGGGCATGCTTGCCGCCGCCACAGGCATCGGCTGGGGGACGGGCGCGGGCGGCGCGGCAACGGCGGCAGGCGTATCGGCCGGCGGCTGCGGCAGCGCGCCCGCTTCGGCCAGGCGCTGCTCCTGGGGCGAGGTATCCTGTGGCGCCGGGGCGATCTTCAATCTGGGCAAGCGCCGTACTTTCATTGGAACAGAGGGCACTGGAGCAGCGGAGACCGGAATAGCAGGTGCCGCGCGCGCCACCGCCGCGGCGGCAACCTGGACAATCCTGGCGGCGACTTGGGACTTCACCGCCGCGACCCGCTGCTGCACGGCCACCATCAAAGGCGGCGCGGTCACGAAGCCTTCCGCCACCGGCAGCCCCAGCGCCACGGCCAATGCGCCGGCCAGCAGCGCCTTCTGCGCGCCATGGATGCCCGAAACGGTTTCGCCCGACATGATCTGCCGTACCCGCCTGCCCAGGTCCGCACCCGAGGCGCCGGATGCGCAGGCAAGCGGCGACTGGACGCAGAAGCGGCAGACCTTGAGGATGCCTTGGGCATAGACTTCCGCATCATGGCCGTCCGCCAGCACGCTCTCGTCGCAGGCGCGTTCGCGCTCGGCAATCAGCCGCGCCCCGATCAACCATACCGGGGGATAGAACCAGAACAGCGCCTCGACCAGCATATGGATGGCGGCGGTGACATTGTCGCGGCTCGAGAAATGGCTGAGCTCATGCGCCAGGATGGCGTCGCGCTCCGCCTTGGACAGGTGCGGCATCAACCCCTCCGGCAGAAGCACCACCGGCTTGAGGATGCCCACCAGTCCGGGCTCCAGCAGCGAGGGGCTGGCCTTCACATCCACCGGCGCCGGCACTTCCAGGTCATGCGCCTGCCGCATCACCGCGCCCAGCCTGAGCAAGCGTATCAGCCGCAGGCCCAGCACCGCGGCAAAGCCGGCCAGCCAGACGCCGGCCAGGAGGGGAACAAGATCAGGACCGGCATGCTGCTCCGCGGCCAGCGCCCGGGCCGGCGCCGAAAGCCTTTCCGCCGTGGGCTGGATCTCCAGCACAAGGCGCGGAACGGTGGCGGGATAAAGCCGCGACAGCCTCTCGCCGAGAGCCCAGAGGGCGGCGAAGGGGACAAGGAATTTCAGGGAGGCGGCAAACCACAGCCGAAAGCGCAGGCGCGCCGGATTGCGCCGCAACCACAGGGTCAGGAGCCAGGCGCCGCCGGCAAACAGGGTGGACTGCCAGAGATGGTCCAGCAGTCCGGCGATCATGTGTCTTTCTTCCGCTTGGCCGACAGCTCGCGCAACAGCCTTTCGGCATCGGCCACGTCCTTGGGCGTCAGATTGCCGGCTTCGATCAGCTGGGCCATCACCGGCTGCATGCGGCCGCCGAACATGGACAGGAACTCGTCCACCAGCCGGGCCTGGGCGGCGTCGCGGGAGATCACCGCCTCAAAAATATGGGCGTTGCCGATCTTGCGCGACCGGCGCAGGGCCTTCTTGACCTCCAGCCGGTAAACCATGGTCTGGATGGTGGTGTAGGCGGGCCGGTTCTTGGTGCCGAAGCTTTCCTGGATCTCGCGGATGGCGGATGGGCCGCCGCTCCACAAGACCTCCATGATCTGCAGTTCCAGCTTACTCAACTTGGGCAGCCGCATCGGCGCATTCCTACTACAGGCGTCAGACCTTAAGCCGGCCTTGGCGTCACGGCAAGACGGTCTTTGCCCGGTTAGTGATCGAGCGGCTCGCCCACGCTGCGCGGCCGCAAGGTATCGAACGGACCGCAGAGCAGAAGACCGGCGATAAAGCCGCCCAGATGCGCCTGCCAGGCGATCTGGGCCGTTTCCCCGCCGATGTTGAGGCCGCTGATCCCCATCGCGACATTCACCGCAATCAGCACGGCGCTGAAGACCAGCATCTGGCGGGAGAAGATCGGCGCCAGCGCAGTGGCGCCCGGCATCGCCCAGGGGCTCTGGGCCGGCAGCATGCGCAAGGCCGCTGCCATCAGGCCGGAGATGGCGCCCGATGCCCCCACCACCGGGGCCGGACTGCCCCAGTTGAAGGCCAGATAGGTCAGCGCGCCGGCGACACCGCACACGGTGAAGAAGACCAGGAACAGGATGGGGCCGAAACGGCGGGCGACGATCGGCGCGAAGGCCAGCAGGAAAAGGCAATTGATGACCAAATGGGTCCAGCCATTGTGCAGGCCCATATAAGAGATGAACGGCACCGCCTGCTCCCAGAGCGTTCCAGGATCGAGCATGCGGCTTTCCAGAAAGGCCCGGCTGTAGCGCGCCGGTATCAGGCCGTAGTCATAGACAATGCTCTGGGCACGGGCCGCCGGCAGCAATGTCCGGGCGGCATGCAGCGCGGTCAGAATTCCGATCAGCCACAGCACGACGGGCGGCGCGCGGAAGACAGGCTGGCGCGGCGGTTGGGATTGGAGGAAGGCCATCGCGACTATCTAGGGGGCTTTCCTGCCCCCGCCAAGGCGGGCCGGACCCCGTTTTGGGGTGCCGACCTGTTCCGGGATGAAACAGATTCCCCGCCGGCGAGCAGGAAACCGGGACGGTCATGGCGCCGTTTCGGGACAGGGGCTCTTCGGGGGCCATGCCCGGGGCCTTCAACCGCCGGTCCGCCTCGCCGGCAAAACCGGCCTTCCGCGCGGCTTTCCGCCAGAGCCCCGTGCCGGGGCGGCACAGCCAAAAGCTAACGCCGATTAAGAACTGGCATGGGCGTTGCTCTGCTCAGGGCAACAGAATTGGAAAGATGCCCCATGTCCAAGTTCAAAACCCGTTCGACGCTCATCGCCCTGGGCTTTGTCGGCTTTGCCGGTCCGCTCACGGCCCAGGCCCAGACCGCGGCGTGGACCAATTCGGCCAACTATAACGGCTTTGGCTCCGGCAACATGAATTCCGCGTCCAACTATTCGATGCGCGACGCCAACGGCAACCTGACCATGGTCAATGGCCAGCTCCAGCCGTCGGTCTACTCCAACGCCTCGGGCTCCCAATTCGCCACAGCCGGAGTTGGCACGGCCGGTGCAGCGGGTGAGGCGTACGGACAGGCCACCGCGATCGGCAACTCGCTCAACGTGACTGTCATCGGCTCGCACAACACCACGATCATCGACAACCAGCAGACCAACACCGGCAACCAGACAGCCACCGCGGCTGTGAACACGCACTGATTATATCGAAGGAAGAAGGGAAGCCCCTCCCATGACTCGCCGCGCCCGCAAACACCTCCTCAAACCGCTGGTCCTCATGCTGGCCGCGGTCGCGCTGGAAGGCTGCATCAGTCCCACGCCGGATTCCGTTGGCCGCTACACCTCTCCCATCGGCGGCGCGCCGGTGATTTCCAACGAAACCCCCTATTCCGCGGCCCTGCGTTGCATGGGCGGCTTTGTCTCCCAGCGCCCGGTGCGCATCGCGGTCGGCCAGATCGCCGACTATACCGGCAAGACCGAATCCGACGGCTCGGGCCGCAAGGTGACCGCCGGCGCCGCCCTGATGGCGATGAGCGCCCTGAACAAGGCCAGCGTGCATATGGTCGAGCGTTTCGACACATCGGTCGCCGAAATGGAACTGAAGTACGCCAACAACAAGCTGATCGGCGATGACCAGCATCCCAATCCCCAGGCCGGCGACTTCCGCAGGATCCTGGCCGGCTCGATCCCCGGCTCCGACTATTACATCGTGGGCGGCATCACCGAGCTGAACTTCAACATCCGTTCGGAGAACGCCAATGGCGACGGCGGCGGCACCGCCACCAACGCCACCACCGGCACCGCTTCGGGCAGCCTCTATGTGATGAATGTCGGCCTGGACATGCGCCTGGTCAACACCAACACGCTGGAAGTGGCCGACGTGATCTCCTACCAGAAGCAGATCATCGGCCGCCAGGTTTCGGCCGGCGTGTTCTCCTTCCTGGGCACCAACTTCTTCGACGTCAGCGTGGGCGAAAGCGCGCTGGAGCCGATCCAGCTGGCGGTGCGTTCGGTGATCGAGCGCGCGGTGCTGGAAATGATCACCCGCATCTATCGCGCGCCGGGCGGTTCCTGCGCCATCCCGTTGGGCACCGCGGAAGATCCGCTGCGTGAAGCCGGCGAAGCGCCCTATTACCCGCAGGCCGCCGCCTATGCCGCGCCGTACCCCCAACCCTATGGGCCGCAGCCTTATGCGCCGCAGCCTTACGGACCGCAGCCTTATGCGCCGCAGCCGGCCTATTACGCGCCGCCCGCCTATATGGGCAGCTATGGCGAAGGCGGCCGCAACAATCCCTATCGCAGATTCAGTGAAACCGATCCGGTGGGCGATCCTCGCCTCCGCGGCGGCCTTTAATCCCGATCCAACCGACTTCCAAGGAGCCCTGAGCCATGAACACCCTTAAAACCCTTCTCGTTACCTCTGCCCTCGTCCTTTCCACCACCGCGGCTTTCGCCCAGACCTATGGCTCGTGGAACGATGCTTCCTCATCCAATCAGGGCGGCGCGGGCGCCTCGTCCGGCTGGCAGGGCAGCGCCACGTCTTCTTCCGGGTCGAACATCATCAACGGCCAGGTCAATCTGCAGAACAACTGGTCGAACCTGACCGGCAGCATCGACACCACCGGCAGCGACGCCACCGTGACGGGCGCCGCCGCGGGCAACCTGGTCGACATCACCACCATGAACAATACCCGCGTCAACAACAGCCAGATCGTGGGCTCCAGCGCCTCGATCGGCTCGAACATCAATGTCGACGTCAACAATGTCTGGGGCAATGCCACTGTCGCCAACCAGGTGGTGTGCAACGGCGCCAGCGTCTCGACCGACCCGACCTATTCCGCGACCCAGAACTACCAGAAGTGCAACGCCACTGATCCCTTCTCAGGCATCACCACCAACATCTCCAACGTGGCCGGCAACGCCGTCGTCCAGGGTTCGGCCCTGGGCAACACCTTCGAGGCGGACTCCAATGCGCCGAACATGCCGATCCTGTCGCGGCAAATCAACAATTCCGGCGTGACCTCCAACATCAACACCAACCTCACCAATATCGGCGGCACCGCGACGCTGTCCTCCAGCGCCATCGGCAACAGCTCGCAGATCATCCATTATTCGACGAACTAGGACTTTCCGGAATGCTCGGGAATTCTTAGGGGCAAAATAAGGGTTCCGGAGCCGGGACGGGAACGTGCAGCCGCGTTCCCGTCCCAACTTTTTAGTCTCCCCATCCGGCCTGCGATGGCCGAAGGTTCCTTTGCGTTTTCCGCGGCGAGATAGTATCTCCCGGCCATGCGCGCCCTGCCCATCGACCTCGCCGCCTTTGACGCCGCGCCCGCGGCGCACGAGCCGTTTCCGTTCGCGCTGGTGCCGCGTTTTGTCAGGCCCGAAGCGATGGCGGCGATCAATGCCGATTACCCGCTTGTCACCCATCCGGGTTCTTTCCCGCTGTCCACCTTGAAATATGGTCCTGCTTTCGCCGCCCTGATCCAGGCGCTCCAGGGGCCGGACTTCACCCATGCGGTGGAAAAGAAGCTGGGCATGGACCTGGGCGGCCGGCCGACCATGGTGACGGCGCGCGGGGTCTCGGCCGCGCGCGACGGCCAGATCCATACGGACTCGCGCACCAAGCTGGTGACGGTGCTGATCTATATGAACAAGGCCTGGGAAGTCAAAACCGGCCGCCTGCGCCTGCTGCGCCGGCCCGACAGCCTGGACGATGTGATCGCGGAAGTGCCGCCGGACGAAGGCACCCTGCTGGTCTTCCGCAACGATCCCAATGCCTGGCACGGCTTCCATGCTTTTGAAGGACCGCGCCGGGTCATCCAGCTCAATTGGGTGACCGATATGGGCGTGGTCAGGCGCGAGCAGTTCCGCCATCGAGTGAGTGCGTTCTTCAAGGGATTGCGCGGGAAATCGGTCCCCGAACAAATGTAGCCCCAACCTCCATGGGCGGGCTTGACCCGCCCATCCAGTGCCGCGCAAAGCGCGGCCATCAGAGTCTATGGCCCTGGATGGCCGGGTTAAACCCGGCCATGGTGAGTGGGGTAAGTGTGCCACACCCCACGGCTGTCGCGGATGCGGTGGCCCTGCGCGGTCTTTTCGACATTCAAGGATTCCAGCGGCACCTTGCCGAAACCGCCGGGAATGTCCAGCATATAGGTGGGCATGGCCAGGCCCGACAGCCGCGCGCGCAGATCGCGCATCAGGCCCAGGCCTTGCTCGATGTCCAGACGGAAATGCGATGTGCCCGGCGCCAAGTCGGGATGGTGCAGATAATAGGGCTTGATGCGGTTCTCGACAAAGGCGCGCATCAGCGCGGCCAAAGTCCCCGCATCGTCATTCACGCCCTTGAGCAGCACCGACTGGCTGACCAGCGGGATCGCGCCTTCCGCCAGACGCGCGATGGCGCGGCGCGCTTCAGCTGAGAATTCGTGCGGATGATTGGCATGCACCGCCACGAAGGTGGTGGCGCCGGGCGCCTGCAGCGCCGCCACCAGGTCATCGGTGACGCGGCCCGGATCGGTCACCGGAACGCGGGTGTGCCAGCGCACGACCTTGACATGCGCGATCCCGGCCAGGCGGCCAGTGATCTCGGCGGCGCGACGCGGGCTGAGGATGAAGGGATCGCCGCCAGTGAGGATCACTTCCCAGATTTCGGGATGATCGGCGACATAGGCCAGCGCCGCCTCGAAATCCGCGGGCGACAGAACATTGTCCTGGCCGGGTCCGATCATTTCGCGGCGGAAGCAGAAGCGGCAATAGACCGGGCAGGCCGCGACCACCTTGAACAGCACGCGGTCGGGATGGCGATGCACGATGCCGGCGACGGGCGAATGTGCGAGATCGCCGATGGGATCGGCCCGTTCTTCGGGCAGCGTGTTCAGTTCTTCCAGTGAAGGCAGAAACTGGCGGGCGATGGGATCCTTGGGATCGGCTGGGTCCACCAGCGCCAGCAGCGTTGGCGACACCGCCACCGCATAGCGCCGCGCCACGTCTTCTATGCTCACGTCTTGGCCTTGAAACTGGGCAGGAACACGGCAAGCAATCCGATCGCGGGCAGGAAGGCGCAGACCTTATAGACGTAAGTGATCGAGGTCGCATCCGCCAGCGCGCCCAACACCGCGGCGCCGATGCCGCCCATGCCAAAAGCAAAGCCGAAGAACAGGCCCGAAATCATGCCCACCCGGCCGGGCAGCAGTTCCTGGGCATAAACCACGATGGCAGGAAAGGCCGAAGCCAGGATCAACCCGATGATCGACGCCAGTATGCCGGTCCAGAACAGGTTGGCGTAAGGCAGCATCAGGGTGAAGGGCAGCATCCCCAGGATGGAGAACCAGATCACATATTTGCGGCCTATTCTGTCACCCAGAGGGCCGCCGACCAGGGTGCCCACCGCCACCGCCCCCAGGAAAAAGAACAGATGCACCTGGGCGTTCTGCACCGACACGCCGAAAGTGTGGATCAGGTAGAAGGTGAAATAGCTGCCGATGCTGGCCAGATAAAAGAATTTGGAAAAGATCAGCGCCAGCAGGATGGCCAGCGACATCACGACCTTGGATTTTGGCAACCCGCTGTCGCGTGACGCCTGATGGCTTTTGATGCGCTGAAGACCGTGATGCTTGTACCAGGTGCCGACATTGAACAGGGTGACGATGCCCAGCAAGGCCAGCCCCGCATACCAGACGATGGAGCGCTGGCCATAGGTCGCTACCAGCAAGGCCGCGGTCAGCGGACTGATCGCCTGGCCGGTATTGCCGCCAACCTGAAACACCGATTGCGCCAGGCCATAGCGGCCGCCGGACGCCATGCGCGCCACCCGGCTGGATTCGGGATGAAACACCGCCGAGCCCAGCCCGATCATCATGGCGGCGATCAGCAGCACCGGATAGCTGGGCGCCACCGACAGCACCAGAAGCCCGGCAAGCGTCGAGACCATGCCCAGCGCCAGCGAATAGGGCATGGGCTTCAGGTCGGCGAAATAGCCCACCACCGGCTGGAACAGCGAGGCGGTGCACTGGAAGGCCAAAGTCACCAGCCCGATCTGGGCGAAGTTCAGATGGAATTGCGTCTTCAGGGTGGGATAGATGGCCGGCAGCAGCGCCTGCATCATGTCATTGAGCAGGTGGCAGAATCCAATCGCGAACAGCACCGTGAAACTGGTGTCATGGGCGATCTTGCGAACGGCGGCGTCGGTCATGGCGGCGGGAGCCTACGCTTTGGCGTTTTTTTCGCCACCTCAAATCCGGAATGGCGGCCATGCTGCACTACGGAAAAGGCGTCCATAGCACTGCGTCAATGTTGGGGGCGCCGGTCGCCAGCATCACCAGCCGGTCAAAGCCCAGCGCCACCCCGCTGGCGGGCGGCATCAGCGGCAGCGCAGCCAGGAAATCCTCATCCAGCGGATAGCGCAGGCCATGGATTTTTTCCTTCTTGTCCATGTCCCGTTCAAAGCGCGCCCGCTGCACATCCGGATCGGTGAGCTCGCCAAAGCCATTGGCCAGTTCCACGCCGCAGGCATAAAGCTCGAAACGTTCGGCCACGCGCGGATCGCGCGGGCTGACGCGCGCCAGCGCCGCCTCGCAGGCCGGATATTCGTAAAGAATGCAGGGCCGCTCCATCCCCAGCCGCGGCTCGACGCGCAGGGTGAGAATTTTGCTGAACATGTCGGACCAGTCGTCCTCATCGGCCACAGCGATGCCGCCACGCCGCGCGCGCGCGCGCAACGCGGCCACGTCGCCGATGCCTTCGGGCGACAGGGTCGCCATCAGATCAATACCCGCCAGATGGGTGAAGGCGTCGGCCACCGTCAACTGATCGGCCTCGGCGCGCGGATCGCACGTCGCGTCGCGATGGCGCAGCGTTTCCGCACCTGCTACATCCGCCGCCAGCCAAAGCAGGGACAGGCAGTCCCTGATCACGCTCGCATAGTCTTCCCGCGCCCGGTACCATTCCAGCATGGTGAATTCCGGAGCGTGCAGCCGGCCGCGCTCCCGGTCGCGGAAGACGCGGGCGAAATCGAAGATCTTTTCTTCCCCCGCCGCCAGAAGCTTCTTGGCCGCGAATTCCGGCGAGGTGTGCAGGTAAAGCGGGCGACTGGTCCCATCGGGCCCTGTCGCCAGGGTCTCGAAAGCATGCAGATGGGTCTCATTGCCCGGCGAAACCACCAGGGCCCCGCACTCCACCTCCGTGAAGCCCTGGGCCTGAAAATACCCGCGAATTGAGGCTTTTATCGCCCCGCGCTGGAGCAGCAGGGGACGGCGGTCGGCATGGGTTTCAGGCGTCCACCACGGCATTTGCGGATCAAGGGCCTCCCTGCTAAAGACCCCCCAAATTCCCGTGATTTGAGAGGTTT
>DATAWO010000065.1:0-7025 GCA_036267165.1 Rhizomicrobium sp.
ACCCTTGGAGCGGCGAACCACCGCCTGGATGCGGGCGACCAGCTCGTCCTTGTGGAAGGGCTTGGTCATGTAATCGTCGGCGCCGAAACCCAGCGCCTTGACCTTGGCTTCGACAATGGCGTTGCCGGACAGGATCAGCACGGGGGTCTGCACCTTGGCGACCCTCAGCGCCTTTAACACTTCAAAGCCGCTCATGTCGGGCAGCTGCAGATCCAGGACGATAATGTCGTAGTCATACAGCTTACCGAGATCGATACCTTCTTCGCCGAGGTCGGTGGTGTAGACGTTAAGGCCTTCGCTGCGCAGCATCAGCTCAATGCTGCGCGCCATGGCGCTGTCGTCTTCGATCAGGAGTACGCGCATGTCAGGCCCCTCTCTTAACATTCGGATCGTGCGCCACACCGCGCGGGCACGGTTAATCGGTTTCCGGACGGTAAGCGCAAATAGTTAACAGCTACTTTAACAAGTCCTGAAGGCTTCGGTGCTTTCTTATCCCGGATTAAGGCCGGCATAAGGCCGGGAACTCCCGCTAAGAGCCTTGATTCGATTTGTTAAGTTTACCGCCATTTAAATTCTTGGCCCCAAGATGGGCCTTCGGCGGAGATGAAAATCTCCGAAAATTCAGCTTTCGGGCGAAGAAATCGCCCCAACGAGGCCGTATGCGCGCTCTGCTCAAGGACATTGAGGCCATTTCCACCCTGTGCCGCTTCGGCCGGGTCGCCCGCATCGAGGGGCTGGCGGTGGAAGTCACCGGCGCCCAAGGGGCGGTCAGCCTGGGCGGTCAATGCCGCATAACCATCGGAGACAACAAGAAAATTCCCTGCGAAGTGGTCGGCTTCCGTGACGGCCGCGCCCTGGTCATGCCGCTGGGTCCGCTGGACGGCATCACCCTGGGGGCCCGCGCCGATTTCGACGACCGCCCGGCTTCCATCTTCCCCTCCCAGGCCTGGCTTGGCCGGGTGATCGACGGTTTCGCGCAACCCGTGGACGGCAAGGGCCCGCTGGTCCAGGGCACGGCCGCCTATCCCATCAAGGCGCCGCCGCCGCCCGCCACCAGCCGCGGCCGCGTTGGCGCAAAGCTGGATCTGGGCATCCGCGCCATGAACACCTTCACCACCTGCTGCGCCGGCCAGCGCATGGGCATCTTCTCCGGTTCCGGCGTGGGCAAATCCACCCTGCTGTCCATGCTGGCGAGAAATTCCAATGCCGATGCCATCGTGATCGGATTGATCGGCGAACGCGGCCGCGAAGTGAAGGAATTCGTCGAGGACGATCTGGGCGAAGAAGGCCTGGCGCGTTCGGTCGTGGTGGCCGCCACATCCGATGAAGCGCCGCTGGTGCGCCGCCAGGCGGCCTATGTCGCCATGACGGTGGCCGAACAGCTGCGCGACAGCGGGCTGAATGTTCTGCTGCTGATGGATTCGGTCACCCGCTTCGCCATGGCGCAGCGCGAGATCGGCCTGTCGGCGGGCGAACCGCCGGCCAGCAAGGGATACACCCCCACAGTCTTCGCCGAACTGCCCAGGCTTCTGGAACGCGCCGGGCCGGGTCCGGCGGGCGGCGGCACCATCACCGGCCTGTTCACCGTGCTGGTGGAAGGCGATGACCATAATGAACCAGTGGCGGACGCGGTGCGCGGCATCCTGGACGGTCATATCGTTTTGGAACGTGCCATTGCGGAACGTGGCCGGTTTCCGGCCATCAATATCCTTAAGAGCGTCAGCCGCGCCATGCCCGGCTGCAACAGCGAAAGCGAGCAAAAGCTGGTTTTGCAGGCCCGCCAGCCCCTGACCATTTACGAAGACATGGCGGAACTGATCCGGCTGGGCGCCTACAAGACTGGCACGAATCCTGAAGTGGACGAAGCCGTGAGGCTCTACCCGCAGCTCGAGGCCTTTTTGGTACAGTCCAAAACCGAGCGCGCGACGTTGAGCCAGGGCTATGACGCGCTGTCCACCATCATGGGTTCAGCGCAGGGGAGTGCGCGATGAACCGGACCGATACGCTGCTGCGCCTCAAACGCTTCCGCGTCGATGAAATGAAACGCCGTATTGCTTCGATCGAGGCGATGAAAGCCGATCTGGAGCGCAAGTTGGCCGACCTGGACGACAATGTCGCCCGCGAAAGGCAGCGCGCCGGGGATTCCGACATCGGCCGCCTGGCCTTCCCGTCCTTCCTGCGTTCCATCGAGGCGCGCCGCGAAAACCTGCGCACCACGCTCAAGGAAATCGAACGCGAGCAGGCCGCCGCCCAGCTCGACATGGCGGACGCCTTCCAGGATCTCAAGTCGCTGGAGGTCGCCACCGAGCAGCAGTCCAAGCGGCTGGCGGAAATGCAGACCCGCCGCGCCCAGGCCCGTCTGGACGAAATGGCCTTAGTACGTCACCTGCGCAAGCACACCTTGCGGTCCGCCTAACAAAGGCGCTTGTCTTTTTGGTCCTGGGTTCGTCGGCCGTACTCACGTACGCTCCGTGCGGCCTTCTGCCCAGGCCCAAAAATCCCGCGCGCCGCAGTTTTGAAGCTGCTCAGATCAGGACAGCCAGGACGGCGGAAGCGAGAACCGCCATGCCCAGGCCGCGCAGGATCAGCGCGCTCCAGGACGTCATGGGCTTGATGCGGCCTTCCCATTCCATGTTCCTCAGCGCCAGCGACTGCTGACGCTCGAAGAACAGCTGCTCATGCCGGACATCGGCATAGCCGGAAATCGCAAACCCCTTGCCGCGGGGCGCGACAAACATGCCAATCGCAGACATCTCTTCAGACCTTCAAATCCAGGTCCCTTCGTGGGGAGTAACGCGGGCGGCGATTTCGCCGTTCCATGACCTTGTGCTCATGCGCCGGCCGGTGTGGCGTAAAAGTCGCTTGACCGGCGCTCCGGGGCGGAAAACCAGGGCTCCGCCTTCCAGTTGAACCAAAAAGGGACAGGCCTATGATTCGGGGGCTGAGTCGGGGGCAGTGTTCACGTCATGTCATTTTCTGAAACAATCTCGCCCTTCTTCGGGCGCTGCGCTTTTGTGTGGTTCTACCTCACCGGCGCCATGGACATATTGGGCAATTGGCACGGCATCACCACCGACATGGCGGGCAAGCATGTGCCGCTGCCGCCGCTGGTTCTGCTGGTGGTGCTGGTCTTCATCCTGCTGGGCTGCATCTCGCTGCTGTTTGGCTATCACACCCGCCATGGCGCGGTGCTGCTGTTCGGCATGACCATGGCTGCGGCGGTGACCATGCATGACTTCTGGCATTATTCCGAGGCCAGCGCGCGCGCCGACCAGTTCGCCATCTTCGCCCGTGACTTCGCCATCTGCGGCGGCCTGCTTTTGATGGTGGGCATGGGGCCGGGGCCTTTTGCTGTCGACAATGCCGGCAAAGCCGGCAAAAAGCGCTAGTCTTTTACGTCGTGAGTTCGTCGCGCCATCGCTCGTGTACCTCTTGTACACGTCGCTCGGCGCTCCTGCTCACGCCGCAAAATCCTTAGCGCTTTTAGTGTGGTGTGATCTCAAGCAGCCGCGCGGCCAGTCCCCGGGGCTCCAGCATTTCCAGCGCGTCTTCGGGGCGCGGGCCATAGGTGACATGGGCCAGCCTTGCGCCCGACAGGCTTGCCGCCAGCACCGCGCCCAGCCGGCGGGTGCGATCGAGGCCAGTGATGATCACGCGGCGGAAGCGGAACGCGGTGACGATATCGCTGATGTCTTCGGCGTCATGAAGCGCGCAGACCACGCCGATGGTCTCGACGCCGTCAATGTCGCCCAGGGCGGAAAAGGCGGACGCAGCGCGGGCATTGAGGGGATTGAAGCCATCGGCTTCCATCACCGTCAGCAGTCCGGGCGGATTGGAGTTTGTTTTATTGTCGCTCGTCCGCACGCTGTCGCTACGGACCTCGCGGACGCTCCTGGTGCGAAACAACGCCAGGCCGCCATCGGCGCGGGTCCGTTCGGTCCTGCGCCCGATCAGGCCGGCCGAGCGGGCAATCTTGGCGGCAACCGCGCTTTTGCCTGATCCATTGGGGCCGACCAGCAGGATGGCGCGCGCCTTTTCAAGATCGATCGGGGCGGGGATCAGGCGTTGGGCCAGCCCGGCGGCGAGTGCCGCATCAGCGCCAATATCCGGAAAATTCGCGGCGTCGCGCACCAGGGCCTGGGCAAGATTTTCCGGCAGGCGGTGACGTTTCATTGCCGCGCCCAGCAGATGGCGCAGGTCGGCGCGGGGAAAGGCGACCAGATTGCCGGATGCCAGGCCGCCCGTTTTCTGGGTCAGCGCCATGACCGGCTAGACCTGACCCAGTGTACGCAACCGCACCGAGGCGTGGATTTCGTTCTGGCTCATCACCACGGTCTGGGGCCGGAAGCGCTCGATGATCGAGCGGACGAAGGGCCGGACCTGCGGCGAGGTCAGAAGGATCGGAACCTCGTTCTTGGCGCTGGCCTCGTCAAAGGCTTCGCGCACCGACTGGATGAACTGCTGCAGGCGCGACGGCGCCATGGCGAGCTGGCGCTCTTCGCCCTGGCCGATGATGGATTCGGCGAAGGCCTGTTCCCAGCTGGGCGACAGCGCGACCAGCGGCAGATAGCCGGCGGGCGACAGATTGGCGTGGCAGAGCTGGCGGGCCAGGCGGGCGCGCACATGCTCGGTGATGTAGAGCGCGTTCTTGGTGTGGCCCACCGCCTCGGCGATGCCTTCCAGGATGGCGGGCAGGTCGCGGATGGAGACGCGCTCGCTGAGCAGGGTCTGCAGCACCCGCTGCACGCCGGTGACGGAGATCTGCGAGGGGATGAGTTCTTCCACCAGCTTCTTGTTCTCCGGCGGCAGGTCGTCCAGCAGTTTCTTGGTCTCGGCATAGGACAGAAGCTCGGCCATGTGGCTCTTGAGCACTTCGGTCAGGTGCGTGGTCAGCACGGTGCCGGGATCCACCACGGTGAAGCCGCGGAACGAGGCTTCTTCCTTCAGGCTGCCGGTGACCCAGGTGGCGGGCAGGCCGAAAGCGGGCTCGGTGGTGTGGGTGCCGGGCAGGTCGATGGGCAGGCCCTTGGGATCCATGATCAGGAAGCTGCCGGGGAAGAGTTCGCCCTTGCCGGAATCGAATTCCTTGATGCGGATGCGGTACTCGTTGGCGCCAAGCTGCATATTGTCCAGGATGCGCACCGCCGGCATGACAAAGCCCATCTCCTGCGCCAGCTGGCGGCGCAGCGCCTTGATCTGGTCGGTGATGCGGTGGCCCTGCACGTCGTTGATCAGGGGCAGGAGGCCGTAACCAAGCTCGATGCGCAGCAGGTCCAGCGCCAACGCGGTCGAGATCGGCTCTTCCTTGGGCGGGCCGGCGGCCTGGGCGATCTCGGCGGCGGCCTTGTCGCTGCGGGCATTCTTGCGCTTATGGGCATACCAGGCGAGCGTGCCGGTGCCGCCGGCGAGCGCGGCGAACACCAATGTCGGCATGCCGGGCAGCACCGCGACGATGCCCATGACGGCGGCGGCCATGCCCAGCGCCTGGGGATAGAAGGACAGCTGCCCCATCAGGGCCTTGTCGGTGGCGCCCTCGACGCCGGCCTTGGACACCATCAGGCCCGCGGCGGTGGAGACGATCAGGGCCGGCATCTGCGACACCAACCCGTCGCCCACCGACAGCAGGGTGAAGGTGTGGGTGGCATCGTCGAAGCTCATGCCCTTTTGCGCCACACCGATGATGATGCCGCCGATGACGTTGATGGCCACGATCATCAGGCCGGCGATGGCGTCGCCGCGCACGAATTTGCTGGCGCCGTCCATGGCGCCGAAGAAATTGGATTCCGCCTCGATGGTCTTGCGGCGGAGCTTGGCTTCCTTTTCATCGATCAGGCCGGCCGACAGGTCGGCGTCGATCGCCATCTGCTTGCCGGGCATGGCGTCCAGGCTGAAGCGCGCCGCCACTTCGGCGATGCGGCCCGAACCCTTGGTGATGACCACGAAGTTCACGATGATCAGGATGGAGAAGACGATCAGCCCGATCACGAAGTTGCCCTGCATGATCAGCTTGCCGAAGGCCTGGATGACATAGCCGGACGCGGCCGTGCCTTCATTGCCATGGCCCAGGATCAATCTGGTCGAGGCCAGGTTCAGCGCCAGCCGCATCATGGTGGTGATGAGCAGGATGGTGGGGAAGGAGCTGAATTCCAGCGGCTTTCGGATAAACACCGCCGTCATCAGGATCAGGATCGAGAAGCTGAGCGAGAAAGCCAGCGCGACGTCCAGCAGCAAGGTCGGCAGCGGCAGGATCAGCACCACCAGAATGGCCATGATGCCGATCGCCAGCCCAAGATCGGACTTGCGAAGGAACTCAAGGACCTTGGCGGGCGAGAGGTCGAGGCCCGCTTTGACGGTGGTGCCGATGTCAGACATTCAAATCAACCTGTCCACGATCAGCCTGCGAGCTTCTGTTCCAGCGGGCGCTGTTCGCCATGGCTGGGGATGGAGAGGCCGGAGTCGGAATATTCCTTCAGCTTGTTGCGCAGGGTGCGGATCGAGATGCCCAGGATGTTGGCGGCATGGGTGCGGTTGCCCAGGCAATGGTCCAGCGTGTCCAGGATCAGGTCGCGCTCCACATCGCTGACGGTGCGGCCGACCAGCGAGCGGGTGACGGCGGTGGCCGAAACCACCGCGCTCTGCACGCTGGGGTTCTGCGGGATCATGGCATGGGCGGCGCCGACCTGGGTGCCGTCGGGCAGGCGGATGGCTTCCGGGGTGATTTCCGCGCCCTGCGCCAGCAGCACGGCGCGGTGGATGGTGTTCTCCAGCTCGCGGACATTGCCTTTCCAATTGTAGGTCAAAAGCAGCCGCTCGGTCTGGGACGAGACCGGACGATAGGGCACGCCATTGGCTTCGGCATATTTGCGCGCGAAATGATGCGACAAGGCGCGGATGTCCTTGGGCCGCTCGCGCAGGGCGGGCAGGCGCAGGTTCACCACATTCAGGCGATAGAGCAGGTCTTCGCGGAAGGTGCCGTGCTTGACCGCTTCCGCCAGGTCGCGGTTGGAGGTGGCGATGATGCGGAT
>DATAWO010000066.1:0-4077 GCA_036267165.1 Rhizomicrobium sp.
CGGCTTGCCCGCGATCCGGTCCTGCTTTCATCCTGGCGCGCCCGGCTGGCGCAGAACCGGACAGTCGGGCCCTTGTTCGACACCGACCTGTTCCGGCGCAACATCGAGGCCGCCTGCCTGGAGATGTGGAAGAGGCGCAACCAAACCCCGCATGGTTTCCGCGAGGGTATGGCATGAAAGCTTGGATTTTCGCGTGTGGGCTCACTAAAGTAAGCAAAAAGGGGATTTTCCGATGGCCTTGACATGCTTGCGCCCGTTGCCGGTGATCGCGCTGCTGCTCGCCGGCAGCGCCACCGCGAACGCGGCCATGACCTATGAAGCCAATCTCGGGCCGATGCCGCTGGATGCAGCCAACAAGGAGAACATGCTGGGGCGCGGCGACGCCACCGCCATCCTGGACGGCAAGACCTTGACGGTGACCGGCAAGTTCGGCGGCCTGCCATCGCCCGCCACCAGTGCGCATCTCATTGTCGGGCTGGCCATTGGCGCGCCGGGCACCGAGAGCCTGGACCTCACCGTGTCGCAGGCGCAGGACGGCACCATCTCTGGCGCCTTGCCGCTCAATGCCAAACAGCAGGCGGCCTTCCGCACCGGCAAGATGTATGTGCAGATCGACAGCCAGAAGGCGCCTACCGGCAATCTGTGGGGCTGGCTGTTGCCCCAGCATCAGGATGCGCCGCCGGATGTGCCGCAGCAGGGACCATGGTTCCTGCCGCAGCTTGATACTCCCAGCCACTAAACAAGCAATAGGCAAGGAACGCGCCATGCAATTCAAGGCTCTGAAGCTGGGTGTGATGGCGGCCGCATTGACCGCGATGCCGGCGATGGCCCAGACACAAGGGCCTTTCACTGCCGCGCAGGCAAATGCCGGTCACGCCGCGTTCCAGGAAAATTGCGCCTCCTGTCATGGCAAGATGCTTGCCGGCGGGGGCGAGGCGCCGCCATTGGCCGGTTCGCCTTTCCTCAGCAGCTGGGGCAATCGCGGCGCCGACGAGCTTTACGGCGTGGTCAAGGCCTCGATGCCGATGGGCAATGCCAATTCGCTGCCGCCGGAAACCTATCAGCAGATTCTGGCCTTCATCTTCCAGGCCAATGGCGCAACCCCCGGGCCTGCGTCCTTCACCGGCGACAGCAAGCAGAAGATCTCAAGCTTCGCCACCGGCAAGGCGCCGGCGGGTCTTCTGGAGGCGCCCGTGGCCGCAGCTCCGGCATCGCGCCGGCGTGCTCCTGTGCAGCAGATGGGGCTGGTGGTGAGCGGCACGGTGAAGAACTACAGCCCCGTCACCGACGAGATGCTCACCCATCCCTCCGAGAATGACTGGCTGATGCATCGCGGCAACTATCAGGCCTGGGATTTTTCCCGCCTCAAGCAAATCAACACCGCCAATGTCGGCAGCCTGCAGCTGCGCTGGGTCTGGGCGATGGACGATGGCGGCCGCCAGCAGTTCAATCCGCTGGTGCATGACGGGGTGATGTTCCTTTCCAACAACCGCACCAACACGGTGCAGGCGGTGAACGCCAAGACCGGCGAACTGATCTGGGAAAACCGCATCGGCCCGGTGGTCGACAATCTGGAGAATGCCACCCGCACCATGGCGCTCTACGGCAACATGCTGTTCTACGGTGCCACCAGCGCCACCATCCATGCGCTGGACGTTCGCACCGGCAAGGAGGTCTGGCACACCGTCATCTCCACCTACAAGGACGACAAGGTGGGCGGCATGACCGTGATCCATGGCAAGCTGCTGGTGGGGTTGACGCGCTGCGACGACCGTTCGGTGCAGGATCATTGCTGGATCGCGGCCTATGACACCCAGACCGGCAAGCAGCTGTGGAAGACACTGACCATTGCCGACAAGGGCACGACCGGCGGCGACAGCTGGGGCAATCTGACCGATGACCAGCGTGCCGGCGCCGACGCCTGGATCACCGGCAGCTATGATCCCGATCTCAATCTGACCTATTGGGGTACCGGCCAGGCCAAGCCGTCGCGCCGCGACCAGCGCGGCACCGATGGCGATGCGCTGTTCTCCAATACGACACTCGCGCTCAATCCCGATACCGGCAAGCTGCAATGGTATTATCAGAATGCGCCGGGCGAATCGCTGGACCTGGATGAGGTCTATGAGCGGGTGCTGATCGACCACGGGCCTGAGAAATCCGTGCTGGAAGTGGGCAAGACCGGCATCCTGTGGAAGCTGGACCGGACCAACGGCAAGTTCCTGGATCTGGCGCAGACGGTTTTCCAGAATGTGTGGGTCAAGTTCGACAAGAAGACGGGCCGGCCGACCTATCGCGATGACATCATTCATCAGAAGCCCGGCGTGGCGATCGCCTCATGCCCAAGCCCGGAAGGTGGCCATGACTGGCCCGCCACCAGTTACGACCAGCCCGACGACCTGTTCCTGATCCCGCTGAGCCAGACGTGCGCCATGTATGGTTCGGGCGGCCAGGAATTCTATGAAATGCCGGGCTCCAACGGCAATCTGGGGCGCATCTCGGCCTATGACGCCAAAACGCTGAAACAGATCTGGACTTTCCAGCAGCGCGCGCCATTCCTGACCAGCATCATCTCCACCGCGGGCGGCGTGGGCTTTGTCGGCGATTTCGACCGCACCTTCCGCGCCTTTGACGTGAAGACCGGCAAGACCTTGTGGGAGACGCGGCTGGGCACCGGGGTACAAGGCTTTCCTGTGACCTTCAGCGTGGACGGCGAACAGTTCGTCGCCGTCACCACAGGTACGCAGGGCGGCAGCCCGGTGCAGAAGCCCTCGACCATGCTGCAGGAAGTGCACCGCTCCCAGACCGGCCAGGCGGTTTACGTTTTCGCGTTGCCCAAGCAGTACTGAAGACGTGCCCGCCATCGCGCTTCCCGGCCTGACGATGCATTTCGAAAAAGCCGGGCAGGGCCATCCCCTGTTGCTGATTGCGGGCGCGCTGGGCACCGGCGCAGGCGATTTTCCCGGGCAGATCGGCTGGTTTGCGGAACGCGGGTTCGAGGTGATCGCGCCCGACCCGCGCGGCTATGGCCGTTCGCGCCCGCCCGAGCGCGACTATCCGCCGGATTTCTATCATCGCGATGCAGCCGACATGTTCGCGCTGATGTCGGCCCTGGGTCACCAGCGTTTCAGCATCATCGGCTGGAGCGACGGCGGCAATGTCGCGGTGATCATGGCAACTGAGCGGCCCGAGCGCGTGGCCAGCCTGGTGGTGTTTGGCGGCCAGTCGCTCCTGACGGCCGAGGAGATCACCGCCTTCAACAATATCCGCAAGATATCCGCCTGGTCGCCGCGCGCCGCCGAAGCGATGCGCGCGATCTATGGCGAGGCGCTGGACGATTTGTGGGACCGTTATGTCGCCGGGCAAGAGGCGCTGTTCAACGCCGGTGGCGATCTTTACCGTCCGCTTCTGAAAAAAGTGAGATGCCCAACCTTTGTGCTCCACGGCGCCAAGGATCCGCTGACACCTGGCCTGCATGCTGAGGCGATTCATCGCGCCATCGCCGGTTCCCGGCTGCACATATTCCCCGAGGGCAAGCACAACATTCACATACGATATGCCGACGAATTCAATCGCCTTGTGTATGCCTTCCTGACCGAACCGGACCGGAGCTGACATGGATTCCCTGCACCCTGACGCGGAACATACGCTGAAGCGGGGGCTGGGACTTTTCGATTCCACCATGATCGTGGCGGGCTCCATGATCGGGTCGGGGATCTTCATTGTCGCGGCCGAGATGGCGCGCGAGACCGGGGCCTCGGGCTGGATGCTGCTGGCCTGGGTGATCGCGGGTGTGCTGACCCTGGCGGCGGCTTTGTCCTATGGTGAGCTGGCGGCGATGATGCCACGCGCCGGCGGCCAGTATGTCTATCTGCGCGAGGCTTTTTCGCCACTATGGGGCTTTCTCTATGGCTGGACCCTGTTTCTGGTGATCCAGACCGGCACCATCGCCGCTTCATCGGTCGGCTTTGCCCGCTATCTGGGCGTGTTGGTGCCGTTCATTTCCGAAAACCATTATCTGATCGCGCCCATCCGTATCCTGCCGGATTATGCGGTGTCGCTGTCCACCGCCCAGGT
>DATAWO010000067.1:0-4091 GCA_036267165.1 Rhizomicrobium sp.
GACGGACCGGGATTGCTGATGCCGGAATCGCTCACAGGGGGCTGGGCCATGCCGGCAGGCGCGGCCAGCAGCATCAGCCCGCCAAGTAACGCATGCTTCAGGCCCATGACGTCTCCCCATTTTTGGGCTACTAGAACAAAAAAGGCTGAAGGTTGGAAGGCAATGGATCGCAAAATCGCGTTGTTCGCGCTGTTCGCGCTTGCACTCTTTGCCGCCGCAACCCTGCCGGCATGGGCCGCACCACCTGAGATTGCCGATGTCATCAAGTCGGAAAAGCCCTATGGCGAAGGCCATATGAATTTCCTTTTCATCAAGGCCTACAACGCCAGGCTCTGGACCGATGCCCCGGTCTGGTCGATGGATGCGCCCTTCGCCATGGAGATCACCTATGGCATGGGCTTCGACACCGACGACCTGGTCGAACGCACCATCAAGGAAATGAAGATTGTGGACCCGGCGATCAGCGATGCCGAAATCGCCAGGCTGACGCCGGAACTCAATAAGGTCTATCCGCCGGTGAAATCCGGCGACCGGCTGGTGGCGCTGTATGTGCCGGGCAAGCCCGTCATGTTCAGCCATAACGGCGAACCAACCGGCAGTATCGGTGGCGAAAGTTTCATCAAGGACTTTTTCGGCATCTGGCTGTCGCCGAACACCTCCGCGCCGTCGCTGCGCAAGAACCTGCTCAAGCTGAAATAGGAACCTTGCCGGAGAGCCTTGCGCCCAGGCCGATCAGCCCCGGGGCGGTGCGCAGCAAGGCGAGGCTGGCGGTGTGGGTGGGCGTGCGCATGGCCAGTTGCGCGAACACGGCAGCGGCGCGGATGCGGGGCGCGAACCGGCGCTTCCACTCCTGCGCATAGCGTTCGCCGCGATGGGCGACCAGAAGCTGGGCCAGAAGACCCGAAGACTGGATCGCCATGCTGATGCCTTCGGCGATGACCGGATGGGCCTCGCCCGCGATATTGCCGGTAAAGAAGATGCCGTCATCATGGCGTGGGCGTATGCCCGGATGGATCGGGCCGGTGGAGAGAAAATGTCCGTCGAGGCAAGCATGTTCCAGCGCCGCCCTCGCGCCCTTGGTGGTTTCCAGGATATGGGCCAGCACGGCACCCGCCGCCTTGCCGCCAAAGCGCTGGCGGGCGCGGGTCAGGGCGTCGCGGCGGATGCAGCAGGAAAGCGAGGTGCGCCCGCCATCGCTCTGCACCAAGCCGCCATAGCCGCCGGGAAAGGCCAGCAGGGGCATCAATCCGGGGGGCAGGTCGCTTTGGGTGAAATGCGCCTTGAAGGCGAAAAGATCCGATGGCCTGGGCGCGGCCGGCGGCACCGCGAAAACACCCTTGCTGTTCCAGGAGCCGCAGGCGGCGATCACGCTGCGCGCCGCGATCCGGCGGCCGTCATCCAGATCACAGACAAAGCCGTCATCCTGCCGCATCACGGCCGTCACCTCGACGGGTTGCATCAGCAGGACGCCCGCCGCCACCGCAGCATCGCGCAGCATCACGTCCAGATGCTCGCGGCCCAGGGCGCGGCCCCAGACCTGTTCGTGGCGCGCCCATAGCATCGCGCCGCCGGCATAGACACCGACCCGCGTCACCGGCGGCCCGGCGGCGGCAATGAAAGGCGCCGCCACGCCGCAAGCCTTCAGCACCGGCATGGTGGTGGCCGAGATGAATTCGCCGCACACCTTGCGCCGGGGAAATTCGCACCTCTCCACCAGCACAACCGACCAGCCGGCTTGCGCCAGAAGCCGTGCCGCCGCCGCGCCGGCGGGGCCCGCCCCCACGATCAGGGCGTCATGGCGCATGGGAGACAGCATGAAACAGATGGGTGAAAGGAAAAACGCCATGCTCACCAAGCCGCCAGCCCGGCGCGCTTTTCGGCCACAGGCCGGACAGTTCGCGGCCCCGAAAGCCTGCGCGCACGCTCGCCACCGCGTCATGGCGGGTGACGTCATTGGCGCCCAGCGCGAACACCATGCGCGCGCCCACCAGCGCAAAAACCGAGCGCCGCGGCTCGCAGGCGACAAAGGCTTTGGCCTGTCGCGCCACCAGCGCCAGCAGCCGGGTGAGCGCCGCCTCGTCCAGGTGATGCAGGAACAGATTGGCGGTGACGATGTCGGGCTTGATCAGCGGCAGGGTTTCCAGCACATCCCCGGTGAGGTTTTCGCAGCGCCATCCCAGCCTTGCAAAACAGGCACGCGTCTCCACGCTGACGATGGCGCGGCGGTCGGCGACCATTACGGTCACACCGGGCCAGCGCCTGGCCAGGCGCCTGGCCACCCGAAGCATGAAGCGCCCATCACCGCCGCCCAGATCGGCCACAAGCCTGGGCGCCGGAAAAGCCGACAGGGCCTCGGCCATGATTACGCTCTGGCACATCACGGCGTTGATCAGCATCAGGTCGCGGCGCGAACGCAGCGCCCGCGGATCGTCCGGCGGCAGGATGTCCAGAATTTCGGATGTGAGGACGCGACCCATCGTAAGGTCACGCCGCCATGCGGAACATCATGGTTTCGGCCACCAGGCCTGGGCCGAAGGACATGGCGCAACCGCGCTGGCCCTTTTTCGCCTCCCGCATGATGCGGTCCAGCACGAACATCACCGTGCCCGACGACATGTTGCCATAATCATTCAGCACCGAACGCGAGGCGGCAAGGGCTGTGGGATCGAGCGCGAAGGCCTGTTCCACCGCGTCCAGCACCGTGCGCCCGCCGGGATGCACCGCCCACAATTCGATGTCATTGGCGCCGCCCAATATCTCGTCGCGCGAATTGGTCAGGGCGTGGCGGATCGCGCCGGGCACCCCACCCGACAGCACCATGTCGAAACCTTGCCGGCCGATATGCCAGCGGATCAGCGCACGCGTGTCGGGCACCAGCGTGGTGTTGAAAGACGAAATCTGCACGCCCCCAGGCTCGGCGCTGACCAGGGCCGCGGCGCAGCCATCGGCGAACAGCAGGAAGGACAGGATCTCTTCCAGATTGCCGGTCTCCTGCAGATGCAGGGTGCAAAGCTCCAGATTGACCGCCAGCACCCGGGCGTCGGGTTCGGACCGCACGATGTGACGGGCCAGCTTCAGGCCATTGATCGCGGCATAGCAGCCCATGAAGCCGACCATGGTGCGCTCCACCGAGGGCTTCAGGCCGCAGCGTTCGATCAGCGCCAGATCGATACCGGGCGCGGAGAAACCGGTGCAGCTGGTGACGATGACATGGGTGATGCGGGACCGGTCTTGGTCCGCCAGCAATTTTTCCACCGCTTCCACCGCGAGTTGGGGCGCGAAGACCTCGAACTTTTTCATCCGCGCCGCGGTGTCGGGGAATGATCCCAACCGGTAGAATCCTTCCGTGTCCACCACCGCGCCATCGGGGGTGGGCTGGAAAAAGGAATAACGATGGGCGATGCCGCTGCGCTCGGCCATGCGGTCGAACAGGGCAAGGCGGCGGTTGTCGTGCCGCAGCATCAGCCGGCCAAAGGCCAGAAACGTCTCATGCACGTCATGCGGCGGCGCGGCCGTGGCGATGCGGTTGATGAAGGCCTCGACCATGCGCGCTTCCGTTTTGGGGCGAAAAACAGCCTAGCCCAGAGGGTCACGCCGCGCCGCTTTTTTATTGCATCCGCAGGCGGCCAGCGTTCATCCGCGGTTCAGATTCACCAGAGGTGAACACGTTCAGCGGGCGCAAGATAGTATTTGTCGCCGGGCTTCACGCCAAAGGCGTCATACCAGGCATCCTGGTTGCGGGTGGGCCCGATGACGCGGAATTCCGCCACGGTATGCTCGTTCGACATGGTCTGGGTGCGCACCGCGCTGTCGCGCATCTTGGTGCGCCACACCTGGCCGAAGGACAGATACACCCGCTGGTCGCCGGTATAGCCGTCGATCACCGGGGCGGGTTTGCCATTCAGCGACAGATGATAGGCCTTGAGCGCGATCGCCAGCCCCGCATTGTCGGCGATGTTCTCGCCCAGGGTATTGGCCCCGATCACATGCAGCTTGGGATCAGTCTCCGGCAGCGGGTAATAGCTGTCATACTGTTTCACCAGGGCGGCGGTGCGGGCGTCGAAATTGGCGCGGTCTTCCTTGGTCCACCA
>DATAWO010000068.1:0-11663 GCA_036267165.1 Rhizomicrobium sp.
TGGCCTTCATCCAGCTCAAACGCCTCGCCCACACCGATATCGTATTTGCTCATATGTGATCCTTGGTTGTGACGCGACCCCCTTGGCCGCACGCATAAGATCATCACTGGATCATCAAAAGTCAATCATATTCATCAAAGAATCATCATTTCGACCTAAGTCCACGTTCCAGCTGTATTTTTTCATAAGATGTGTTGATCGCCGCCAGCTTGTCGGTGGCCAGTTTGATGAATTCGGCCGGCACGCCGCGGGCGATCAGGCTGTCAGGATGATTCTCGCGCACCAGCCGCCGGTAGGTCTGGCGGATCTCCTCATCATCGGCGACATAGGAGACGCCCAGGATCACATAGGGATCGGTCAGTTCCGGCGCGAAATGACTGGCGCGGATGCGGCGAAATTCGTTGGGCGCGAAGCCGAAGATTTCCGCCACCCGTTCCAGGAACTCGGCCTCGCACGGGTGCAGCACGCCATCGGCCTTGGCGATTTCGAACATCGTGTCCAGCACGTCTTCCAGCACCGCGGGATTGTCGCGGAACAGCTGGGCGATCTGGCCGGCATAGTGTTCGAAGCCCGCAATGTCCTGGCGGGCCAGATTGAAGACGCGCCGCACATTGGCTTCTTCGTCCGGCGGCACGCCGAAAATCCGCCGGAAGATTTCGAACTCTTCCTCGGTGGCGACGCCATCGGCCTTGGCCATCTTGCCGGCCAGCGCGACCACCGCGATGGTGAAGGTGACGCCGGGGTCTTCGTCGCGGTCGAGGAAGAAATGCCCGGCCAGTGCGCCGACCAGCGCGCCGACCGGACCGCCGACGACCAGGCCGGCGGCGGCGCCACTGACTTTTCCCCATACCGACATGGCTTCAATCTAACCGGCCGGAGCGGGATTGCGAACCCCGCCGGATGCGCCTGAGCAGAAAGGTCAGGGCCAAGCCCAGTGCAAGTGTCAGGCTGGCCAGGAGCCACTGCCGGCCGTTCAGGATCGCGCTGCCGGATGCGCCGATGTCCACCTGCGCGATTGTCATGGGCAACATGCCGGCGAAAGATCCCAGCAGATAGCCGCGCCAGGAAAGATTGGTCATGGCCAGCAGCGTGTTGGCGACGCTGTGCGGCACCGGCGTCAGGCGCAGGATGGCGACGGCGCGCCAGCCGCCCTGCTCGGCCTTGCGCACCATTGCGCCCAGGCCCGGCGATTCATCCAGCACACCGGTGACACCGAACCAGCGCGCCAGCGCGAACGCCGTCGCCGCGCCGGCCAGAGCGCCGCAAAGCGCCCACAACATGCCCCAGTAAAAGCCAAACACCAGCCCCGCCGCAATTCCCAGCACGGTGCGCGGCACAAACAGAAGGCTGGCCACCACCTGCAGGGCGATGAAAATGGCCGGCGCCAACCGATTGGCGGCAATCGCATCGCGGATCGCCATGGGATCGATGGCATGGCGATAAAGGAAAGCCAGCGCGATGCCCAGCACGACCGCCAGCAACGCAAGGATGCGAACGGCTTTCACTTAAGCCGCATCCGCGGCGCGCGGATTATAGTTGAGCAGCGGGGCCAGCCAGCGTTCGGCCTCCTGCACCGTCCAGCCCTTGCGGCGGGCATAATCTTCCACCTGGTCGCGCTCGATCTTGCCCACGCCGAAATAGCGGCTTTCGGGATGGGCGTAATAGAAGCCCGATACCGATGAGCCCGGCCACATGGCATAGCTTTCGGTCAGCTGCACGCCGATCTTGTCGGTGGCGTCCAGCAACTTGAACAGGGTGGCCTTTTCGGAATGTTCCGGCTGGGCGGGATAGCCCGGCGCCGGCCGGATGCCGCGATATTCTTCCTTGATCAGTGCTTCATTGCTGAGCCTCTCGTCCGCCGCATAACCCCAGTAATTGTGCCGCACCATCTCATGCATGCGTTCGGCAAAGGCTTCCGCCAGGCGGTCGGCCAGGGCGCGCAACAGGATCGCGGAATAATCGTCCTTGGCCGCTTCGAACCGCTTGATGTGCTTGTCCTCGCCAAGTCCGGCGGTCACCACAAAGCCGCCGATATAATCCTCGACGCCCACGGGCGCTATGAAGTCCGACAGCGCCAGGTTGGGGCGGCCCGCCTCGCGCGCCATCTGCTGGCGCAAGGTGTGCAGCATCTGAACCGGAAACTTCCGCGCCTTGTCGCCATAGATCACAATGTCATCGACAGTGTCGGGCGACTGGTTGGCGGGCCAGAAGCCGATCACGGCGCTGGCCTGCAGCCATTTGCCCTCGATGATTTTCTCCAGCATCTTCTGGGCGTCGTTGAACAGATCGGTCGCGGCCTTGCCCACCTTGTCGTCACTCAGGATGGCGGGATAAGGGCCCGCCAGTTCCCAGGTCTGGAAGAAGGGCGTCCAGTCGATGTACCGGGCCAGCTCGGCAAGATCGTAATTGGTATATTTGCGCGTCCCCAAGAAACTGGGCGCGGGCGGCGCATAGCTGGAAAAATCCGGGCGGGCGCGATTGGCGCGCGCCTGGGCCAGCGTCAGCCGCTTGCCGCCGCTTCTCTGGTTGGCATGGCCGTGGGCGATCTTCTCATATTCCGCGCGGATGTCGGCGGCGTAGCTGGCGCCGCCATCCTTGCTGAGCAGGCTGGAAGCCACGCCCACCGCACGGCTGGCATCGGTGACATAGACGGTCTGGCCACGGCGATAGGATGGGTCGATCTTGACCGCCGTATGCACGCGCGAGGTGGTCGCCCCGCCGATCAACAGCGGGATGTCGAAGCCCTGGCGCTCCATTTCGCTGGCCACCGTCACCATCTCGTCCAGCGACGGCGTGATCAGGCCCGACAGGCCGATGATATTGGCCTTGTGCTCGCGCGCCGCGTCCAGGATCTTCTGGGTCGGGGTCATCACCCCCAGGTCGATCACCTCATAGCCGTTGCATTGCAGAACCACGCCGACAATGTTCTTGCCGATGTCATGCACATCGCCCTTGACCGTGGCCATGATGATCTTGCCGGCGGGTTCTTTCACCTGGGACTTGTCCGCGTCCATATAGGGCAGCAGATAGGCCACCGCCTTCTTCATCACCCGTGCGGACTTCACCACCTGGGGCAGGAACATCTTGCCCGAGCCGAACAGGTCGCCCACCACATTCATGCCCGCCATCAGCGGGCCTTCGATCACGTCCAGCGGCCGAACGGCTTGGGCACGGGCTTCCTCGGTGTCTTCGACGATGAAAGCGTCGATCCCCTGCACCATGGCATGGGAAATGCGATCGTTCACCGGCAGGCTGCGCCATTCCGCGTCCACCACATCTGCCGCCTTGCCGTCGCCGCGATACTGTTGCGCCAGGTCCAGCAACCGCTCCGTCGCATCGGCGCGACGGTTGAAGAACACGTCCTCGATACCTTCACGCAGGGGCGTGGGAATATCCTGATAGACAGTGAGCTGGCCGGCATTGACAATGCCCATGTCCATGCCCGCCTTGATGGCGTGGAACAGGAACACCGAATGCATCGCCTCGCGCACCTTTTCGTTGCCGCGGAAGGAGAAGGAAAAATTGGAAACGCCGCCCGAGATATGCGCATGCGGGTTTTCACGGCGGATGACCTCGCACGCCTCGACGAAGGCCTTGCCGTATTCGTTATGCTCTTCCAGGCCGGTGGCGACCGCGAAGATGTTGGGATCGAAGATGATATCTTCCGGCGGGAAGTTGAGCTTCTCCACCAGCAGGCGATAGGCCCGGCTGCAGATCTCGATCTTGCGTTCTCTGGTATCGGCCTGGCCGGCCTCGTCGAACGCCATCACCACCACGGCGGCGCCGAAGCGCATGACCTCGCGGGCATGCTCCAGGAACGGTTCTTCGCCTTCCTTGAGCGAGATGGAGTTGACGATCACCTTGCCCTGACAGCATTTCAGGCCCGCCTGGATCACGCTCCATTTGGAGCTGTCGATCATCAGCGGCACCTTGGAGATGTCCGGCTCGCCCGCCATCATATTGACGAAGCGGGTCATTGCCGCCTCGCCGTCGATCATGCCCTCGTCCATATTGATATCGATGACCTGGGCGCCGTTCTCGACCTGCTCGCGGGCCACATTGAGCGCGGTTTCATAATCGTTGGCGACGATCAGCTTGCGGAAACGGGCGCTGCCGGTGATGTTGGTGCGCTCGCCGACATTGATGAAGTTCAGATCGGGCGTCAGGGTGAAGGGCTCCAGTCCGGACAGCCGCATATATTTGGGCTTTTCGGGGATCCGGCGCGGCGGCACATCGGAAATCGCTCGGCCAAAGGCGGCGATATGTTCCGGCCTGGTGCCGCAGCAGCCGCCCACGATATTGACCAGGCCGGCGCGGGCGAATTCCTCGATCATTCCGGCCATCTGTTCGGGGGATTCATCATAGCCGCCGAACTCATTGGGCAGGCCGGCATTGGGATGCGCCGACACCAGCGTGTCGCAGGCCCCCGCCAGTTCGGCGATATAGGGGCGCAGTTCCTTGGCGCCCAGGGCGCAGTTCAGCCCGATGGCAAAGGGATTGGCGTGGCGCACCGAATGCCAGAAGGCTTCCGCCGTCTGGCCCGTCAGGGTGCGGCCCGACAGGTCGGTGATGGTGCCGGAGATCCACACCGGCAGGCGCACGCCCATTTCCTCATAGACTTCCTCGATGGCGTAGATCGCGGCCTTGCAGTTGAGCGTATCGAACACCGTCTCGATCATCAGCACGTCGCTACCGCCCCGGATCAGTCCGCGCGCACCTTCGCGATAGGTTTCGCGCAGCTGGTCGAAGGTGATGTTGCGGAAGGCCGCATCATTGACGTCGGGCGAGATGGTGGCGGTGCGGTTGGCGGGGCCCAAGACGCCGGCGACCAGGCGCGGCCGCTCGGCGGTGGAATATTCATCGCACAATTCGCGCGCCAGCCGGGCGCCGGCCTCGTTCAGTTCGCCCACCAGATGGCCCAGGCCGTAATCCTCCTGGCTGGTGAAGTTGGAATTGAAGGTATTGGTTTCGATGAAATCGACCCCGGCTTCCAGATACTGGCGGCCGATATCCTGGATGACCGCAGGCTTGGTCAGGGTGAGAAGGTCGTTGTTGCCCTTGAGCTCGGAGGGATGATTGCCGAAACGCTGGCCGCGGAAATCGTCTTCCTGGAGCTTGTATCCCTGGATCATCACCCCCCAGGAACCGTCCAGCAGCAGCAGGCGCTTTTGCGCCTCCTGTTTCATCCAGGCAATTCGGGCTTCACGCGTGCTCATGCGATGTCCATAAACTTAAAGATGAGAAGGGCGGATGCCGAGAATACGACAGGCCGCATAGGTCAGGTTGGCCTGGTTGAGGGTATAGAAGTGGAACTGCCCGAAACCGCGGGCGCGCAACTGCTGGACCTGATCGGCCAGCACTGCGGCGGCGACGATGCGGCGGGTTTCCACATCTTCCTCCAACCCGTCATAGGCCTGGGCCAGCCAGGCGGGAATGGAGGCGCCCGCCTTGCCCGCCATGCGCGCCACGCCCTTGAAATTGGTGGTGGGCATCACGCCGGGCACGATGGGAATGGTGATGCCGGCGCGCGCCGCATCATCGCGGAAGCGCGCGGTCAGGTCGTTGTCGAAACAGAACTGGCCCAGCGCGCGGCCGGCGCCGGCGTCCATCTTGGCCTTGAGCAGTTCAATGTCATGGCCATGGCTGGGCGATTCCGGATGGCGTTCGGGATAGAAGGAGACGCTGACCTCGAAGGGCGCGATCTTTTTGATGCCCGCGATCAGCTCCGGGGTGGATTTGTAGCCGTCGGGGTGCGGGCAATAAGGCCCTTCCATGCCGGGCATGTCGCCGCGCAGCGCCACGATATGGCGGATACCCGCATCCCAATAGCCTTGCACGATCTCATCGATCTCGGCTTTCGACGCCGCCACACAGGTCAGATGCGCCGCCGGCTTGAGGCTGGTCTCCTCGACCATGCGCTTGACGGTGGCGTGGGTGCGCTCGCGCGTGGACCCGCCCGCGCCATAGGTCACCGAAACAAAGTCAGGCCGCAGCGGCTCCAGCCGCCTGATCGCCAGCCATAGCAGGGCCTCCGCTTCCGCGGTCCTGGGCGGGGAGAATTCGAACGAAACCTGAAGCGGTCCCGGATTGGTGATCAGATGGGCGAGACTCATGCTGCTTCTTTTTTGGCGCGGGCTTTGGCCGTGGCCAGCCACAGTTTGACGGTGAGCTTTTCGCCGGCTGCGCGCGGCGCGATGGTTTCATTGCCGGCGCTGGCAAGGCCGGCGTCGGAAAACCAGCCTTCCACTTCGCGATCGGAGAAACCCAGACGGCGATGGGCGAATTCATCGCGCAGGAATTCGAGCCTGTGAGGCGTGAAGTCGGCGATCAGAAGACGTCCGCCCGGCGCTATCACCCGCGCGGCTTCCGCGACCGCGGCGCCCGGATCGTCCAGGTAATGCAGCACCTGGTGGAACAGCACCACATCGAAACCGGCGCCCGCGCCGCCATGGGGGCCCGCACCTCCATTTGGAAAAGGCAGCCGATAGGTATCGGCCAGCCGCACCTGGGCATTGTGGACATTGCCGCGCAACAGACGGTCGCGCGCGATCGCCAGCATGTCGGGGCTGACATCGATGCCCACCGCGCGCGCGGCATGGCGCGCGATCACTTCCAGCATGCGGCCGGTGCCGGTGCCGGCGTCCAGGAAATTCTCGATCCTGTGCGTGGTAAGATGGCGCGCGATCGCCGCTTCCACATCTTTCTCCGGCGCATGCAGGGCGCGGATGCGCTCCCATTGCGCGGCATTGGCCTTGAAATACGCGGCCGCCGCACCCGCGCGCGCCTCGCGCACATGGGCAAGCCGCGCCTTGTCGGCCTCCTGGGCCTCCTGATCGGCAAGCGCGGCAATGGCCGCACCCAGTTCGGCGCCGGTGCCGCGATCGGCCGCGCGGCAGAACACCCAGCTTCCTTCCTTGAAACGCTCCACCAACCCCGCCTCGCCCAGAAGCTTCAAGTGACGGGAGACACGCGGCTGAGACTGGCCCACAATCTCGATCAATTCGCTGACCGTGAGCTCGGCCTGGCGCAGGAGCAGCAGCAGGCGCAATCGGGTCGGATCGCCCGCGGCGCGCAGCATGGAGACCAGTCTGTCCAAGGCTTCATCTCACATATAAACATATCTTTATATGCTCAAGGAGACCGCAATCGCAAGGGGCTGGACTTCCCACCCCGAAACCCGCAGAAACCGCGCAAAATGGCAGGGCAGCAAGGGGTTATGCGCGGGTTGCGGGCGCTGTTTTTGGGTTTTATCGGGCTGGTCCTTGGCCAGGCCCTGGCCGGTTGCGCCACCGCGCCTTCCGCCGAGGCGCTGGCCAATAACGACCCCTATGAACAGACCAACCGCGACACGCTGAAGCTCAACGGCAAGATCGACAAATATTTCGTGGTTCCCACCGTGGGCATTTATTTCCTGCTGGTTCCGGAGCCGGGACGCCGGGGGGTGCACAACTTCCTTGGAAATCTGCAACTCCCCACCATCTTTGTGAACGACATGCTGCAGGGTGAATTCAGCCGCGCCGGCAAATCCATGTGGCGGCTGGTGATCAATTCCACTGTGGGGTTGGGGGGCTTTCTGGATCCGGCAAGTAAAATCGGCATTCCCGGCCATGGCGAGGATTTCGGCCAGACCCTGGCGGTATGGGGCGTGGGCGAAGGCCCTTATCTGGTGCTGCCGTTCCTCGGACCCAGCAATCCGCGTGACGCTGTGGGACTGGCGGTCGATGTTGCCATGGATCCCACCAACCAGATCCATTTCAAGCAGCATATCTGGTGGGATGGCGGCCGCATCTACTTCACTTTGCTGGATTTGCGGGCCCAGACCTACCAGGCCATCCAGGGCATTCAGCGCAGCTCCGTGGATTATTATTCATCCCTGCGCAGCCTGTACCGCCAGATGCGGGCCCAGGAAATCCGCAACGGCCGCGCCCCGGGCCGGGATCTCCCCGATTTTTGATGGACAATCCGTCGTCATGCCGCCTTGAACTTGCCATGGCAAACCGTGAAAATTGCCCGAAGAGGAAAGAAAACCGATGCGCCTTTCAAAGCACCTGATGCGCCGCAGCTTTCTGGCGGCGGCTCTGGCTGCAAGTCCCCTGCTGCTGGCCGGCCACGCCCTGGCCGTGCCCAATGTGGCGGAAAGCTTCGTGGACGAGAACATCCATAAGGGCCTCGACATTCTGCGCGACAAGCGGCTTTCCAGCGTGCAGCGCCGCGACCAGTTCGAAGGCCTGCTGCTCTCGCTGGTGGACGTGCGCCGCATCGCGTTGTTCACGCTGGGCCAGTATCGCCGCTCCGCCTCACCCGATGACGTGGAAGCCTTTGTTGCGGCGTTCAAGAATTACGCGGCCGCCGAGTACCAGTCCTATTTCTCCAAATATTCCGACCAGCAGCTTAAAGTGATCGGCTCAACCGAACGCACGCCCACCGACTTCATCGTCCAGACCCAGCTGATCGATCCCTCCAGCAACCAGCCGCCGGCGGAAGTGGATTTCCGGGTGCGCACCGATACCGGAAAGCCGGTGCTGGTGGACGTGGCCTATCAGGGCATCTGGCTGTCGCTGGAACAGCGCGACCAGTTCGTCGCCTTCCTGGGCCAGAACAACGGCAATGTCAGGAGCCTGGTCGCGCATTTGAGCGATCTGGCCGTCAATCTGGGCAAGCCGTCCAACTGATGCATGCCGTCAGGCCGCGGCTGTCCGGGCGCGAAGGAAAACAGCAAAGGGTATAAAAAGCAGGACGGAAGCGACAGTCATGGCCGCTTCGACTGCAAGCATGCCGCCTGATCCCCAACGGACCTGCGCATGGCCCTCGATCATCGTCATGATCAGGATCGGAACATTGGTGAGGCAGGTCATCACGGGCGCTTTGGTGGCGGCGCAGGCCGTGCCTATCGCTTCCAGCATCACGGCGGCAAAGCTTGCATACATGCCGCCGTTGGAAAGAGCATATGCCATGGTGAAGATGGCAAACATGACCGGCGTGCGCGGCGCCAGCGCCATGGCGACGGTAATCGCGCCCATCAGCACGCCGCAGGCCAGATAAGACGTCTTGGCGCCGAAGCGGTCACACAGCCTTCCCATCAGCAGCGCGCCAAATGCCGAGATCGCGCCGCTGGCAAGGCCCGTCGCCAACGCCACAAGATCGGCGCCGGCATGCCAATCGCCGGCCACCGCGCTCCAGAGATAACTTGCGGCGCCGGTCCCTATCGGCAGCAGCAGGAGAGTGAAGGCCAACAGACCATCGCGCGAGCATGCCAGGGCCAGGATATCGCGCCAGATATTGTGCAAGGTGGCGGAAAGCCGCGGCGCGCGATGATGATGCACCGGTTCCCAGAAAAGGACCACCACGCTGCAGCAGGCCAGACAAATCAACGCCAGCACGGCAGCGGCAATCCGGGGCGTGCCGCCCGTGTGATGAGCGATCCACAAGCCCAGGCCTCCACCCGCACCATTGCCGCCAATACTGCCGGCCATGAACCAGCCCGCGGCACCGCCTTTCTGTCCCGGTTGCCGGGCTGCAAAGGCCGCCGCCACCTGGGCGGTAAAAGTGGAGGCGACACATGCGCCAAACGCCAGAACGCCCAAGAGAAATATGAAAGCCGGCCGTACCGGCACCAGGCCGGTGAGGAAAATGCCCAGCGCGACCGCCGCCGTACCGATCAGATACCAGGCGCGATAGGACAAGGTGAAATCCACCACCGGCGCCCACACGACGCTCCACGTCAAAGGAAACAGGCACAGCGCGGCGATTCCGGCAATGGCCTCGGTCCCGATGCCGGCCTGCGCCATCAGGAACCCCAAGGTGATGGTGAAAAAGCCACTGACGATGCCATAGGGCATGTGCAGGATCGCGAAGATCGCGTTGGGAACGCGGTACGCGGTCTCTGTCATGCCTCACTCGCCCCCAAAGCCGTCCAAGGCTAGAGGACAAGGCCATACCCGGCAACCGGCTTGCGCCGGCGCCGAAGTCCGTCAGGCACGGGCGAATCTTTTGTACTTGATCCGGTGCGGCTGGTCGGCGTCGATCCCCAGGCGCCGTTTCTTGTCGGCTTCATAGTCCTGGTAATTGCCCTCGAACCATTCGACATGGCTGTCGCCCTCGAACGCCAGCATATGGGTGGCGATGCGGTCCAAGAACCAGCGGTCATGGCTGATGATCATGGCGCAGCCCGCGAACTCCTCCAGCGCCGATTCCAGCGCGCGCAAGGTGTCCACGTCCAGGTCGTTGGTCGGTTCGTCGAGCAGCAGGAGGTTGGCGCCGGACTTCAGCATCTTGGCCAGATGGACGCGATTGCGCTCACCGCCAGACAACTGGCCGACCTTCTTCTGCTGGTCGCCGCCCTTGAAGGCGAAGGCGCCGACATAGGCGCGGGAATTCACCTTGGTCTTGCCGAATTCGATGATGTCGGTGCCGCCGGAAATCTCCTCCCACACATTCTTTTTGGGATCAAGCGCGTCACGCGACTGGTCGACATAGCCGATCTGCACGGTGGGACCGATCTTCAGGGTGCCGGCATCGGGCTTTTCCTGGCCCGTGAGCATGCGGAACAGGGTGGTCTTGCCGGCGCCATTGGGGCCGATCACGCCGACGATGCCGCCGGGCGGCAGCGTGAAGTTCACGCCCTCATACAGCAGCCGGTCGCCATAGCCCTTGGCGAGATTTTCGGCCTCGATCACCACATCGCCCAGCCGCTCGGCGACGGGGATCATGATGGTGGCGGTGTTGCCACGCTGTTCCTGCGACTTGGCGACCAGCTCTTCGTAAGCGTTGATGCGCGCCTTGGACTTGGCCTGCCGCGCCTTGGGCGACTGTTTGATCCATTCGCGCTCGCGCGCGATGGTGCGCTGCTGCGCCGCCTCTTCGTTGGATTCCTGCTTCAGGCGTTTTTCCTGGATTTCCAGGAAGGAGGAATAGTTGCCTTCATGCGGGATGCCCTTGCCGCGGTCCAGCTCCAGGATCCAGCTGGTGACATTGTCCAGGAAGTAGCGGTCATGGGTCACCAGGATGACGCAGCCGGGATAGTCGCGCAGCGTATGTTCCAGCCACTCCACCGATTCCGCATCCAGGTGATTGGTGGGTTCGTCCAGCAGCAGAATGTCGGGCGCATCCAGCAGCAGCTTGCACAGGGCCACGCGCCGGCGCTCGCCGCCCGACAGCGTCTCCACATTGGCATCGCCATCGGGACAGCGCAGAGCGTCCATCGCCTGGTCCACCTTGCTGTCCAGATCCCACAGGCCCTGCGCCTCGATCTCGTCTTGGAGTTTCGCCATCTCGTCAGCGGTTTCATCGGTGTAGTTCGCCGCGATCTCGTTGTAGCGGTCCACCAGCGCCTGCTTCTTGGCGACGCCCTCCATGACGTTTTCCCGAACAGTCTTATTGGCATCGAGCTGCGGTTCCTGGGACAGATAGCCCATGCGCACGCCATCGGCCGCCCAGGCGTCGCCGGTGAACTCCTTGTCCATCCCGGCCATGATCTTCATCAGGGTGGATTTGCCCGCGCCGTTGACGCCGACGATGCCGATCTTGGCGCCTGGATAGAAGGACAGCCAAATGTCCTTCAAGACCTGCTTGCCGCCGGGATAGGTCTTGGAAAGACCTTTCATCACATAAACGAATTGCGGCCCGGCCATACTGGGGTCCCCTCGGTGCGAGAAAGAGATGAG
>DATAWO010000069.1:0-20707 GCA_036267165.1 Rhizomicrobium sp.
ACGCGTGCGCCCGCGCAAAGCCGCATGCAGCGGCGAGCTGGCGCACTTCGTGGCCTGATTAACTGGTCAACGGGTCAACCGGCTTTTTTGAGCCGGGCCTGTTTCTGGTGAGTCAGTGCATGGATGAAGCCGAGCTTCTCCACCACCTTGGGCGAGATCACAAAGGGATAGAGATCCGTCAGCCCCATGCTGCGGTTCAGGCTGTTGGTGGCGAATTCGATGGGCAGCCACGTATCCACCAGGGTTTCCATCTCCAGCGCCTTGTAGGGATCAAAGTCGATCGTCGCCGCAAGCCGCGCTTGCTGCGCCCGGCGCGGGCGAACCTTCAGGCCGAACGCGCCCGCCGTCTCCAGCGTGTCCACGATGTGCAGATAGTGCGCCCAGGTCTCGGCGAAATCCTCCCAGGGGTGCATGGCGGCATACATGCTGACATAGTCGTTCTGCCAGCCCATGGGCGCGCCCTCGCCATAGTGTTTCTTCAGCGCCTCGGCATAGTCGGCGCGCTCGTCGCCGAACAAGGCGCGGCAGGCCTCGAGCCGCGCCGGATTGTCCTGCACCAGCCGGTCCCAGAAATAATGCCCGGTCTCGTGGCGGAAATGTCCCAGCAGGGTGCGATAGGGCTCACCCATCTCGCCGCGCACTTTTTCGCGCACCGCATCATCGGCCTCGCGCACCGCCAGGGTGATCAGGCCACTGTCATGGCCGGTCATGACCCCGACCGCGTGCGGCTCCGGCGGATCGGCCAGGAAGTCGAACGCCAGGCCATGTTCGGGATCGTCGGCGCGATTTTCCAGGGGCAGATGCAGGCGCAGCAGGGAATAGAACAGCCGGTGCTTGGCGGTCTCGATCTTGCGCCAGAGCGCATCATTGCCGGGCACCGACAGATCGGGGATCACCCGGTTGTGGCGGCAGGCGCCGCAAAAATCTTCGTCGCTGTCGGCCGGCAGCATCCAGTTGCACATGCCGGCATCGTAATTGTGGCAGAATTTGTAGGCCTGGCCCGGCGCCGCCAGCACCGCCCAGCCGCCGCCCTCGATCGGGACTAACGCGGAAATCTCATTTAAATCAGTAAGATAACCCAAGGCCCGGCCACAGGCCTCGCACAGCACATTCTCGAAATACAGAAGCTGGCCACAGCCCTGGCAACTGAACAGCTTCATGGTGGGGTTCCCCGGCGCTCCGTGTGGAAACACTCAGATTTTAAGGACGTTCCGCGTTAGATGGGCTGCGGCGCGACGGCTGGTAGCCCCACATTCGCACTTGCGGCATAGTCGGGGACTTAAGGGGATCGAATATGAGCATCCAGGCCGCTGTCCGGCACGTGACCCGGTATCGCTATGACCGGCCGATCGTTTTGGGTCCGCAGACCATACGCCTGCGGCCTGCGCCGCATTGCCGCGCCAAGGTGGTGGCCTATGCACTGAAGGTCGAACCACAAACCCATTTCCTCAACTGGCAGCAGGACCCGCAGTCCAACTGGCTGGCGCGCGTCACGTTTCCGGAAAAGACCGACCACTTCACCGTCAGTGTCGATCTCACTGTCGAGATGGAAGTGATCAATCCGTTCGACTTTTTCCTGGAGCCGGAAGCCGATCAGTTTCCCTTCGCCTATTCCGCGGAATTGAAGGCGGAGCTTGAACCTTACCTGCAGCCCCTTCCCGGCGGTCCGGCGTTCAACCGCTATCTTGCCGGCCTCAGCCGCGAGAAGAAGCAGACCACCAACTTCATCTTCGATCTCAACGCCCAGCTGTCGAAGGATATTTCCTACCTGATCCGCATGGAGCCGGGCATCCAGACGCCGGAAGATACGCTGTGCAAGGCCTCCGGCTCCTGCCGCGACTCCGCCTGGCTGATGGTGCAGCTGCTGCGCCATTTGGGGCTGGCGGCGCGTTTTGCCTCCGGCTACCTGATCCAGCTCAGGCCGGACGTGAAATCCCTGGATGGTCCTTCCGGAACCGACCATGATTTCACCGACCTGCATGCCTGGTGCGAAGTCTATCTGCCCGGCGCGGGCTGGGTCGGCCTTGATCCCACCTCCGGCCTGTTCGCGGGCGAAGGCCATATTCCCCTGGCCTCAACCGCCAATCCCACCCAGGCGGCGCCGATCTCCGGCGCGGTCGAACCGGCGGAAGTGCTGTTCGACTTCGACATGAGCGTGACGCGCATCAAGGAACCGCCGCGCGTCACCAAGCCCTACACCGACGAGCAATGGAGCGAGATCGAAAAGCTGGGCGACGCGGTCGACCAGGTTCTCAAGAGCCACGATGTGCGCCTGACCATGGGCGGCGAGCCGACCTTTGTTTCCATCGACGACCGCTCCGGCGCGGAATGGCATATCGCGGCCGTCGGACCGACCAAGCGGGCGCTGGCCGACAAGCTGATCCGGCGGCTGCGCGAGCGCTTCGCGGCGGGCGGCCTGCTGCATTACGGCCAGGGCAAATGGTATCCGGGCGAATCCCTGCCGCGCTGGGCCTTCGGTCTCTACTGGCGCACCGACGGCGTGCCGCTGTGGAAAAGCGCCGACCGGATCGCCGCGGAACACAAGAATTACAAGCCCAGCCTGGAGGACGCCAAGGCGCTGACCGAGGCCATCGCCAAGAGACTGGGCCTGGATGGGTCCTATATCATTCCCGCCTTCGAGGACTTCTGGCACCACCTGGCGCAGGAGCGCGCCCTGGCCGCCAATGTGAACCCCAGCGATTCCAAGCTGGAAGATCCCGAGCTGCGCGCCCGGCTGGCGCGGGTGTTCGAGCGCGGCCTCAGCCAGGCGGTGGGCTATGTTCTGCCGGTGGAGAAAGGCAGCCGGGAGTGGCAAAGCGAACATTGGACCACCCGCAGCGGCCATCTGTTCCTGCTGCCGGGCGACTCCGCCATCGGCTTTCGCCTGCCGCTGAACTCGCTGCCCTATGTGCCGCCCCAGGCGCGCAGCTTCGTGCCGCCGCCCGATCCTTTCGCGCCGCTGCCGCCTTTGGAGCCGCGCGACAAAAGCAGCCAGGGTTATACCAACGGCAAAAGCCGCTCCACGGCGCCGCAAGCGCCCTTCCGCCCGGTCAATACCGAGATCGCCAGCCTGACGAACGAGCCCGCGGTTCGCACCGCACTGACCGTCGAGCCGCGCGACGGCAGGCTGTGCGTGTTCATGCCGCCCACGCCGGCAGCCGGAGATTATTTCGCTTTGCTGACGGCGATCGAGGAAGCGGCGGAACGCCTGGGCGCGGTGGTGCATATCGAGGGCTATCCCCCTCCCTTCGATCCGCGCGTCAATGTCATCAAGGTGACGCCAGATCCCGGCGTCATTGAAGTCAATATCCATCCCGCCAGGAATTGGCGCGAGCAGGTGGACATCACCAAGGCGCTGTATGAAGAGGCGCATGCCTGCCGCCTGTCGGCCGAGAAGTTCCTGCTCGACGGCCGCCACACCGGCACCGGCGGCGGCAATCACATCGTGGTCGGGGCACAGACGCCGCCCGACAGTCCTTTCCTGCGCCGTCCCGATATGCTGAAAAGCATCATCGCCTATTGGCAGAACCATCCCTCGCTGTCCTACCTGTTTTCGGGCCTGTTCATCGGCCCCACCAGCCAGGCGCCACGCATCGACGAGGCCCGTCACGACTCGCTGTACGAACTTGAGATCGCCTTCGACGAGATTCCGTCCCGCGCCGCCGCCAATATCCCGCCCTGGCTGGTGGACAGGGTGTTCCGCAATCTTCTGGCCGATAGCACCGGCAACACCCACCGCACCGAAATCTGCATCGACAAGCTTTATTCGCCCGACGGTCCCACCGGCCGGCTGGGGCTGGTGGAATTCCGCGGCTTCGAGATGCCGCCGCATGCGGAGATGAGTCTGGCGCAATCGCTGCTGTTGCGCGCCCTGATCGCGCGCTTCTGGCGCGAGCCTTATCAGTCGGGGCTGGTGCGCTGGGGCACCGGCCTGCATGACCGTTTCATGCTGCCCCATTTCGTCTGGGCCGATCTGGTGGACGTGATCGCCGACATGAACGATCATGGCTTCTCTTTCGACGCGGAATGGTTCCGGCCGCATTGGGAATTCCGCTTCCCGCTGGCCGGAACGGTGACCTATGAAGATGTGGAATTGCAGCTGCGCACCGCGCTGGAGCCGTGGAACGTGATGGCGGAGGAAAACACCGCCGGCGGCACCGCGCGCTTTGTCGATTCCTCGGTCGAACGGCTGGAGATCAAGGCCAGCGGCCTGACCCAGGGCCGCCATCGTGTCCTGGTCAACGGACGCACCATGCCGATGCGCGGCACCGCACAGGGCGAGGCGGTGGCGGGCGTGCGTTTCAAGGCCTGGCAGCCGCCGCACGGCCTGCACCCCACCATTGCGGCGCAAGCACCCTTGATCGTTGAAATCTGGGACGACTGGCGCAAGCGCAGCATGGGCGGCTGCACCTACCGTGTCGCCCATCCCGGGGGACGCAACTCCGAGATTTTCCCGGTCAACGCCAATGAGGCGGAAGGCCGGCGGCTGGCCCGTTTTGAGCCTTTCGGCTTCACCGGCGGGGTGTTCGACGCCGCGCGGGAAGCGCCCAATCCGGATTTCCCCTATACTTTGGACCTGAGACGGGGAGTTTGAGTCGAAGGTGTCGGAAGTCGCTGAACCGCCAAGCGCCACCCTGCCCGCGCGCTTTGATGAGTTGCGCGACGCGGCCGGTGAACTGAGGCCGCACTGGCGCGCCTTTGCCCGCACCTTGGCGTCGCTGTCGCCGGAGGAATTCGAGCGCCGCCAGGCATCGGCGCGCGCCACCGTCCAGGACAATGGCGTCACCTATAACGTCTATGACGACCGCGGCGGCCAGGCGCGCCCCTGGCAGCTCGACATCGTGCCTTTCATCCTCTCGGCTGGCGACTGGAAGCAGATCGAAGCGGCGGTGATCCAGCGCGCCATGCTGGCGGACATGATCCTGCGCGATGTCTATGGTCCGCAAGCGCTGATCCGCGAAAGCGTGCTGCCTCCGCATCTGGTCACCGGCCATCCGCAATTCCTGCGCCCGCTCTGCGGCGCGCGGCCGGCGCAGAACGTCCATGTCCATCTCTATTCCGCCGATCTGGCGCGCGGCGCCGACGGTTCCTGGAGAGTGATGGCCAGCCGCGCCGATGCCCCCGGCGGCCTGGGTTATGCGCTGGAAAACCGGCTGGTGGTCGCCCAGACCTTTCCCGAAAGCTTTGGCGACATGCAGGTGGCCCGGCTGGCGGCCTTCTTCAATGCCTATCGCGAAAGCATCCTGGGCCTGGGCGCATCCAGGCGCGACCGCGCCGTGCTGCTGACGCCGGGGCCCTACAACGAAGCCTATTTCGAGCATGTCTATCTCGCCCATTATCTGGGCCTCACTTTGGTGCAGGGCGACGACCTGGCGGTGCGCGACGGCGAAGTCTTCCTGAAGACCCTGACGGGGCTGGAAAGGGTCGCCGCTATCTTCCGCCGCGTCGACTCCGATTTCTGCGATCCGCTGGAATTCCGCGGCGACAGCGCGCTCGGTGTGCCGGGGCTGACCGAAGCGGTGCGCGCCGGCAGCGTTGTGCTGGCCAATGCGCTGGGCGGCGGGGTGATCGAATCCCCCGCCATGGACGCCTATCTGCCCAATATCTGCCGCGTGCTGCTGGGCGAGGAACTGCGCATTCCCGACATCTCCACCATCTGGTGCGGCACCGAATGGGGCCGCAAAGAGGCTTTGGCGCGGATGGACCACAGCATCCTGCGCGACGCCTTTGATGCCCGCCCGCTATTCTCGCGCAGGTCCAGCGCCCGGCTGGGCGCCGACCTGGACGAGGAGGAACGCGAGCGCCTTGTCGCCCGGCTCAACCGCCGCGGCGAAACCATGGTGCTGCAGGAAATCTCGCCTTTGGGGCTGGCGCCGGTGTTTGAAAAAGGGGAATTCGGCGCCAAGCCCGTCTCCTTGCGCGTGTTCGCCACCTGGACGCCCAATGGCTGGGTGGTCATGCCGGGCGGCCTGACGCGCGTGGCCGCCAATGAGACGGTGCGCGCGCTGTCCATGCAGTCGGGCGCCTCCAGCAAGGACGCCTGGGTGCTGTCCACCACCCCGGTGGACAATTTCAGCCTCCTGGCCAATGGCGGGCGCACCTTGGAGATCAGGCGCCATGGCGAATCCGCGCCCAGCCGCGCCATGGACAATCTGTTCTGGCTGGGCCGCTATGCCGAGCGCACCGAGAGCTTTGTGCGCATCCTGCGGTCCGTGGCGGCGCGCGTCAGCGACGAGCCGGCCGCGGCGCTGGAAGTGGCGCGCAAGCTCCTGATCCCCTTCAGCCAGGCCAGCGATGCGCCCATCGAGGAGATCGCCGACGAACATGAACTGGCGGAAGAGCTCAACGTCCTGATCTACAGTCCCCGCCACTCCCGCGGCCTGCAAAGGCTTCTGACCCGGGTGGAGCAGATGGCCTGGTCGGTGCGTGACCGGCTGTCCCTGGATACCTGGCGCACCATCCATGCCATGACCGGACAAATGCTGCCGCCCGTCGGCGTTCCCTTCGAAGCCGCCGGCGCGCGCTTTTATCTCGACGCCCTGGTGCGGCGCACCGCCGCGCTGTCGGGCCTGTCGGCGGAGAACATGACGCGCGGTCCCAACTGGCTGTTCATGGAGCTGGGCCGGCGGGTGGAGCGCGCCCAGCATCTGGCCTGGCTGGTGCGCCAGACCGTGGGGCATGCCGATGTGCGCGAGACCGAGCATATGCGCATCCTGCTGGAGATCGCCGACAGCGCCATGACCTATCGCTCGCGCTATCTCAATGTCTTCCAGCTTGTGCCCTTCGTGGACCTGCTCCTGCTGGATGAAAACAATCCCCGCTCCTGCGCCTTCCAGCTCGCCACCATCGAAAGCCATCTGCGCGAACTGCCGCGCATCACCCAGGCCCAGTTGAACGACGTGCCCGGCACCATCGCCCATGAGATGCGCGGCGCCACCGCCAATGCCCATCCCGCGAGGCTCGCTTTCTGCGCGGCCGGCGTCCGCCCCGGCCTGGTCGAGCTGACCGACACCATCACCTCGAGCGCCGCCGAACTGTCCGACGCCATCGCCGACGCCTATTTCCAGCATGCCAGCCGCAGCCGCACCGGCAGCGGTCCCATGGTGGACGCCTGAGATGGAGTATTTCGCCTGATGGAATACTTCGTAAGGCACCGCACCACCTACCGCTATCTGCAGGATGTCTCCCATTCCTGGCATCTGGCGCATTTGCGGCTGCGCACCACGCCCACCCAGTCGGTGCACAACAGCGGCATCACTTTGTCGCTGGAAACCGCCAGCCGCGTGGCGCGCGACGACTATTTCGAGAATCCCTGCGAATGGTTTGCCATCGACCAGCCGCACAATCATCTGGAAGTGCTGGCGGAGAGCCGCGTCACGGTGGAGCCCGCGCCCGATCGCATCTTCCGCGACAGCCTGCCCTGGGAACAGGTGCGCGCGCTGCTGGAAAGTCCGCAGGATGACGAAGACCGTGACGCGGTGCAGTTCCAGTTCGATTCCCCGCTGACCAGGTTTCACAGCGACATCGCCGCTTATGGCGGAGCGAGCTTTCCGCCGCACCGTCCGCTGCTGGCGGGCGCCATCGAGCTGATGAACCGCATCCACAAGGACTTCCGCTACGACACCAGCGTTACCGACGTCACCACCCCGGTGGACCGGGTGTTCGAGATCCGCGCCGGCGTCTGCCAGGACCTGGCCCATGTCGGCATCGCCGCCATGCGCGCGGTCGGCCTGGCCGCGCGCTATGTCTCAGGCTATCTCCTGACCGAGCCGCCGCCGGGCAAGCCGCGCCTGCTGGGCGCCGATGCCAGCCATGCCTGGTTCAGCGTCTGGGCGCCGCCCTTCGGCTGGGTGGACCTGGACCCGACCAACAACCTGATCGTCAGCGAAAGCCATGTCACATCGTCCTGGGGCCGCGATTACAGCGACGTGGCGCCGGTGGCCGGCATCATCCTGGGCGGCCATGACCATGTGGTGGAAGTGGGCGTGGACGTGATCCCGGTGGACCAGGCCCTGCCCCAACTGCCTCACATTGCTCCGTGAGCCACGGCGCCGAAGGCGTGAGCAGGTGTTCGGCGCCCAAAAACCTCCAGTGGACGATTTTGGGCGCTACGAACGGACCTGCGAGAGCGGCGAACGGTCCGTAGCGACAGCGTATGGACGGCTTGAGCGAGCGGCAGACCCGCGATAAGCAGGGCGCGTGAACGACCTGCTCATCCTCGCCCTGGCGGCCGGGGCTTGCGCCGCCACCATGACCGGCGGCCTGTTTGCCCTGAAGCTCAGATCCCTGCTTCCGGTCGCCATGGGCTTTTCCGCCGGCGCGGTGATCGGCGTCGCCTTCTTCGATCTGGCGCCGGAAGCGCTGGAGGCGGGCAAGGGCATTTATGATCCCCGCACCCTGCTGACCATCGCCGCCCTCGGCTTCTTTCTCTATGCCGTGCTGGACCGGATGGTGGCGCGCCATGACTGCGAGGGCCAGGCCGGACCGGCGCGCGGCATGATCGGGGCCGCGAGTTTTTCCGCCCATAGCGTGCTGGACGGTTTTGCGCTGGGTGTGGCCTTTCATGCCAGCCGCGAGATCGGGCTGGTGGTGGCGGCGGCGGTGCTGAGCCACGATTTCGCCGATGGCCTGAACACCGTGACGGTGGTGACCAAGAATGGCGGCTCGCGCGGCTTTGCGCTGCGCTGGCTGGCGGTGGACGCGCTGGCGCCGGTCCTGGGCGCATCCCTGAGCCTGCTGGTCTCGCCCGGCGCCAATGTGCTGGCGTTCCTGCTGGCGCTGTTCTGCGGCTTTTTCCTGCATATCGGCGCCAGCGGGCTTTTGCCCGAAAGCCACCGCGCCTTCCCGCGCCCGACCACCACGCTTGCGACGCTTGCGGGCGCTGCGTTTCTCTATGCGGTCACCACCTTGGTGCAATAAGCTGCTGCGAGTCTTTTCTCTCCCCGTGAGGGGTCCGAAGGACGGGCGCGCAGCCAAGCGCGGCCCGTCGAGAACGCGAAATCTTGCACTTAGCGAAGCGCATGCGGAGTCAAGTGCTTAGATTTTTCTGGTGAGGACATACTCCATCGGCTCGGAGAGCCATACTATCAGTTGATGTCCAGTTTGAGTAAATCGCTTAAGGTCAGTCTTATCGGTTATCCGGGTGTCATGGGGCCATCGCGCGCCGTCCGGAAAGCAAGGTAGCGAGCACTCGAATCGGCGGGCCAAGATAGAAGCTTTTAATCCTGAATGAACACGAAAACCCAGCTCGATCAGGCAAGGGAACTGCACCGGCAGGGTAACCTGGCGATGGCCGAGGAATTCTATTTTCAGATTCTTCAGGCCGACCCGGTCTGCTTTGGTGCCTATTTGCTGCTGGGTACTTTGCGGTCACAGCAGGAACGAATAGCTGAAGCGATCTCTCTCATCGGCAAGTCACTGCAAATCTGTCCCAATGATTTTGAGGCCCTGTCAATTTACGGCCCATTGCTGATGGCAGGGGGCCGCTTCGCAGACGCGCTGGAGATATTCGACAGGGCCCTCGCGATCCGGCCCGGCATCCCGCAAGGGCTGTACAATCGCGGGCTTGCCCTGGCCAATCTCAATCGTTTCGAGGCAGCGCTGGCCAGCTATGACAATGCAATTTCGCGGCAACCCGATTTCGCATTTGCCTGGATCAACCGGGGCATTGCACTGGGCAAGCTTGGGCGTTTCGACGAGGCGATTGAAAGTTACGACAGGGCGCTTGCATTGCAGCCGCAGCTTCCGCAAGCGCTGGAAAACCGCGGCGCGTCGCTCTTGAGCCTTGGCCGCGTCGAAGAGGCGCTGGCGAACTACGACAAGGTGCTCGCCATCGAGCCGGGAAACGCCGCCGTCTGGAACGTCCGTGGCGTCGCCCTGCACGCACTCGTCCAGTTTGAAAGCGCGCTGGAGGCTTTCGAACGGGCGGTCGCGCTCCGGCCGAACTTCATCGACGCCTTCCGAAATCGCGGCGATGTCTTGAGAAACCTGAGGCGGTTTGACGAGGCCCTGACGAGCTATGACCGGGCCATCGCGCTCGATCCCGGCAATGCCGCAATCTGGAACGAGCGGGGTGTGCTGCTGGGCGAGATGAACCGTCTTGAGGACGCCCTAGCGAGCTATGACAAAGCCCTTGCCTTGAAGCCCGATTACGCCAATGCACTGATCAATCGTGGCTCCCTGCAATGGTCCAGGATGGGGCGGCGTTACGATGAGGCCACCAAAGACCTGGAGCGCGCGCTCGCCTTGGACCCTCAGCATGCTTACGCGCGGGGCGAGTTGTTGCATATCAGGATGCAGGCCGCGGACTGGCGCGATTTCCCGCGGGAGAAAGCGCAGATCGACCAGGACATTCGCGAAGGTCATCTTGTCATCCAGCCATTTGTCTATCAGGCGATAAGCGACTCCGCGGCGGATCTGGCCGCCTGTTCGCGCCGCTTTGCCAAACTTTATCCGGCTGTACCTTGCCCGCCGGTTCCCCGGAGCCGCAATCATGCCAAAATCCGCATCGGTTATCTCTCGGCGGACTTTCGCGAACAGGCGACCGCCTATCTGACCGTGGGTCTTTATGAGATGCACGACAGGCAGAGGTTCGAGATCATCGCCTTCGACAATGGCGCCAGCGATGACAGCGCGATCCGCGCCAGGCTGGAAAAGGCGTTCGACAAAATCGTCGCTATCGCGCATCTGCCGGATCATGTGGCCGCAGACAGGATTCGCGCCGAAGAAATCGATATCCTGGTCAATCTCAACGGCTATTTCGGGTCGCACCGGATGGGGGTCTTCGCCCGCAAGCCGGCGCCCGTGCAGGTCAATTTTCTGGGATTTCCGGCGACACTGGGCGCGCCCTATATGGACTATATTCTGGCGGACCGCGTCGTCATTCCCGAGGAGGAACGCTGCCATTATAGCGAGCAGGTGGTCCATTTGCCCGATTGTTATCAGGTCAATGATTCCAGGCGGCCGATCGCCGAAGATATTCCGACGCGCGCCGGCAACGGCCTTCCCGAACAGGCCTTCATCTTCTGCAATTTCAATCAAAGCTACAAATTCACGCCCGTCATGTTTGAATCATGGATGCGGATTCTCCAGCAGGTTCCGGACAGCGTCCTCTGGCTGCTGGACGATATCCCGGAATTTCGCGACAATCTTTGCCGCGCAGCACAACGCCATGACGTGGCGGGCACCAGGCTGATTTTTGCACCGCGCGTCGCAGTTGAAAAGCATCTCGCGCGCCTCAGACTTGCCGATCTGTTTCTCGACAGCCTGCCCTACAATGCCCATACCACCGCCAGCGATGCATTGTGGGCCGGGTTGCCGCTTCTGACCTGCCGCGGCACAGCTTTTCCGGGGCGGGTTGCGGCCAGCCTGTTGGGCGCCACAGGCCTGCCCGAACTAGTGACGGAAACGCCGGCCGACTATGAGCGTCTTGCCGTTACGCTGGCGCGCGATACGGCGCGGCTCGGCGCAATCAGACAAAGGCTGCGGCAGAACCGGCTTGATTGCGCGCTGTTCGATACCGATCGTTTCCGGCGGCACATCGAAGCCTCCTACGCGATGATGTGGGACATTTGGTTGCGCGGGGAAAAGCCACACGCGTTCAGCGCCTAGCCCGATGCGCGGCCCGACCGAGCCGCAGTTTTACTCTGACGTCCCATCGCCAGGATCGGCGCGGGCTGCGCGCAGAGATTTGGCCGCCGTATTTGTGCAAAACCTCCTCACGGGAAGAGGAGGAAAGGTAGCTGAGATTGTTGCTACTTTATCTCCGTCAGCAGCGGCTTGCCGGCAAAGCACGCGTCCAGATTGTCCAGCACCAGCTGGCTCATGGCGCGGCGGGTCTCGATCGTGGCGCTGCCGACATGCGGCTCCAGCACCACATTGTCCATGCCGAACAGCACTTCGGGCACCTGCGGTTCGTTGGCGAACACGTCCAGCCCCGCCCCGCCCAGCTTGCCGGACACGAGCGCCTCCACCAGCGCGTCTTCATCCACCACCGCGCCGCGCGCCACATTGACCAGGATGCCGTCCGGGCCCAGCGCCTCGATCACATCCTTGCCGATGATCTTCTGGGTCTGGGGCGTCGACGGAATGATCACCACCAGGAAGTCGCTGTTCTTCGCCAGCGCCACCAGCTCGGGATAATATTGATAGTGCACATCGCTCACCGGATGGCGGCTGTGATAGGCGACCTTGTTGTTCATCGCCTCGGCGCGCTTGCCGATTTCCCTGCCGATGCGCCCCATCCCCAGGATGCCAACCCGCTTGCCGCTGGCGCGCTGCGGCGCAAGCGGATATTCGCCCTCCTTGGGCCAGCGGTGGCTTCGCACATAGCGGTCCGTCACCACCAGCCGGCGCGCGGTCATGATCATCAGTCCGATGGCGAGATCGGCGACATCGTCATTCAGCACTTCGGGTGTGTTGCAGACCGGAATGCCCCTGGAGCGCGCATATTCGACCGGGATGCCGTCATAGCCCACGCTGGCCGACGCAATGATCTCCAGCCTGGGCATGCGATCGATCATCTCCGGCGGCGGGCCGGAATGGCCATTGGTGACACAGCCGCGCACGATGGGTGCCACCTTGTCGAAATCGGCCTTGCCATGCAGGCGATAGCGCGCCGCCAGTTCTTTCTGGACTTCGGGCCGAAGCGGCACCAGCTGCAATATATCGATCATCAGGGCTGTTCCGCCATCGCCTTCATGGCGTCCAGCGCGTCGCCGAAGCGCTTGGTGCGCTGCGCCCGGTTTTCCGCCTTGGCCTGGTCGGTGCCGAGCGGCGCCTGGTCATAGAACAGGGTGTAGACGATCTTGGTCTTCCTGCCGCGGTCCAGCGGTTCCACCGCCAGGGTGCCGTGATAGAGGATGGTCGTGGCCGGCTGGGTATAGCTGTAGGAATAGGGCGTGGCCGCGATCATGATCTCATTGTTATTGCCGTTGAGCAGGCGGTTGGAGCCCACGCTGACGCCGTTGCCGGCCGTGATCACGCAGGTGACCTTCAGCCATTGGGCGATGGCGCAATAAGGCCCGATCTTGGCCCAGGTCTGATCCGGGGTGCGGTCGACGACCTTTTCCAGAAGGATGGTGGTGTATTCCGCGGCTTGCGCCGGAACGGCCGCCATCACGCCCACCGCGATTGCTGCGGCTGCGAAAAACCCTGTTTTCATTGTTTCTCCCCTTCGCTTTGCGCGTCTCTTGATCCCTGATAAAACGCGCAGGGCTTGCGTGCAACACGGCATAAGCGCGCGTCGAAGGACAGCATGTTTCGCATCATCGTTCCGGCGCTGGTTTTACTCATGGCCGGCAACGCTTCCGCCAAAGACCTGGACATCCTCACCGGCGCGGGCATGTCCATGCCGGTCAAGGCCATGGCCGCCGATTTCGGCGCCGCACGCGGCATCCATGTCACGGTGGTGAGCGATACCGCCGGGGGCGTGCAGAAGCGCATGGAACAGGGCGGGAAATTCGACCTGGTGATCGGCACGCAAGGCGTGATGGACACGCTGACCCGGGAGGGCAAGGTTCAAGGCGCCCATTCCGACCTGGCGCGGATGGTCGCGGGCATCGGCGCCAAAAGCGGCACCCCCAGGCCGGCCATCGGCGACGGCGCGGCGGTGAAAGCGCTCCTGCTGGCGGCCAGAAACATTTCCTATGTGGACCCGGCGATGGGCGGCATCACCGGGGTCTTCTTCCTGCAGCAGGCCGACAGGCTTGGCATCGGCAGCGAGGTGCGCGCCAAGGCGGTGTTGATGCCCAATGGCAGCGGTGTGGCCGATGCGGTTGCCAGCGGTCACGCCCAATATGGCGTCACCCTGATCAGCGAGATGCTGCCCAACAAGGGTGTGACGGTTTGGCCGCTGCCCGATGATCTACAGATGACCACAATCTATGCCGCCGCTCTTGCGACCAATGCCGAGAACGCAATGGACGCCCGCGCGCTGCTGGACGACCTTCGTGGCCCCAAAGGCCGTGATGCAAGCCTCAATGCCGGCCTGAAGCCGGCCCAGAACTAACAGGGAGAAATTCATGGATCGCCGCAAATTCTTTTCCGTCACGGGTGCTGGCGCTGCCGCCGTCGCCGCCGGTGGTGTTCCGGTGGCTTCCGCCGCCCCCAAGCACAAGACCATGGCGGGGTGCGCCAGCGCCAGCCTGCCGCCGCTGAAGGCGCGGCTGGGCCATCAGTTCGGCAGCCTGACCGAACGTACCGCCAACTGGGTGGCGCGCTATGGCGTGGACGCCATCTGCACCAGCCCGAAAGTGGAGGATCCCGATCGTCTCTATCCCACCGTGGAAGAGATGAACAAGATGCTCGACATCGCCAACAAGGCCAAGGTGAAGGTCGAACTGGTGGACAGCGTGCTGCTGACCTCATCGCTGATCGACAAGGAAAAGCATCCCGCCATCATGCTGGCCCAGAGCCCGGAGCGCGACCGCGACATCGAGGCGTTCCAGAACCATATCAAGACCTGCGCGGCGACCGGCATCCGCACCCTGAAATACAACATGTCCATCCTGGGCGTCGTGCGTCTGGAGGAAGTGCCGGGCCGCGGCGATACCGTCAACAATAAGTGGAACTATGAAGAGGCGGTGGCCAAGAATCCGCCGCTGACCCGCGCCGGCGTGGTCAATGCCGACGCCTTCTGGGAGCGCATCGACTATTTCCTCTCCCATGTCGTGCCGGTGGCGAATGAGTACAAGGTTCGCATCGCCTGCCATCCCCAGGATCCCGGCATGCCGCCGCAAGGCTATCGCGGCGTCGACCGCGTGCTGGGCACCATCGACGGGTTGAAGCGCTTTGTCGGCATGCATGAGAGCACCTATCACGGGCTCAATTTCTGCCAGGGCACGGTGTCGGAAGACCTGTTCCATCCCAATGACGATCTGCCCGACGTGATCCGCTACTTCGGCAGCCGCAAGAAAATCTTCAATGTCCACTTCCGCAATATCCGCGGCGGGCGCAACAACTTCGTCGCCGAAATGTTCCCGGACGAGGGCGATGTGGATTTCGTCAAGATCCTGAAGGTCTATCGCGAAGTGGGTTACGAAGACCTGCTGATGCCCGACCATGCGCCCAAGGTGGTCGGCGAAGACGCGCAATGGGGCACCAATGAAAACTTCGCCTTCGAGTTCGGCTTTATCCGCGGGCTGATCCAGTCCGAAAAGCATCTCGTCTGAGCGTGACGCTGTTTCAGCGGAAATGGCAGAGCGCCGCCGTCCTGGCGGCGCTCTGTTTTTTTGCAGGGACCGCCAGCGCCCAGCATGAGACCGCCCCGCAGGCGGCCGCCCCTGCCCCCGAAACCAGCCAGGCGGCGCCGGTCACCGCCGATGTCACGGTGAGCGATGCCCAGATGCAGCGGCCTGATGACGGCAACTGGCTGCTCTATGGCCGCACCTATGACCATCAGCGCTTTTCGCCGCTGACCCAGATCCATCGCGGCAATGTGAAGGCGCTGAGGCCGGTCGCCATCATCCAGACCGGGGTGCTGGGGCCGCTGGAGGTTTCACCTGTCGTCGTCAATGGCGTGATGTATATCGTCACCGCCAGCGATCATGTCCGCGCCTATGACGCGGCGAGCGGCCACATCCTGTGGAGCTATGATCCCAAACTCGGCTTCAGCGATGTCTGCTGCGGGCCGGAGGCCCGTGGGCTCGCAGTCGCCTATGGCAAGGTCTATGTCGCGCGCCTGGACGGGGTGGTGGTGGCGCTGGATGCCAGGACCGGCAAACAAGCGTGGAAGTCGGACCGCATCGCCACCCTGCCCTCTGATCCCGACTATTATTCCTTCACCGCCGCGCCGGTCGCTTATGACGGCATGGTGGTGATCGGTTCGGCCGGCGGCGAGTGGCCGATCCGGGGTTTTGTCCAGGCCTATGACGCACAAACCGGCAAGCTGGTCTGGCGCTTCCGCGCCACCGCCGCGCCGGATGAGCCGGGCGGCAAGACCTGGGCTGGCGACAGCTGGAAATATGGCGGCGGCTCGGTATGGGACACCGTCGCGGTGGACCCCACGCGTGATTTGATCCTGTTCGCCACCGGCAATCCCAATCCCGACAATTGGGGCGAGAACCGCAAGGGCGACAATGCCTATACCGATTCCATCGTCGCCATTCGCGCGCATGACGGCAAGCTCGCCTGGTGGCACCAGATCGTGCCGCATGACCTGTGGGACTATGACCAGGCCTCGCCCGTCGCCTTGTTCGACGCCGATGATGGTCGCGGGTCTCGCGTGCCGGCGGCGGTGGAGGCCGGCAAGAGCGGCGATGCCGTGATCGTCGATCGGCAGACCGGCAAGCTGCTGCGCAAGGTCGCGTTCGTGGAACACAGCGCCAACCAGTACACCACGCCGTCCGACAAGCCGGTGACGCTTTATCCCGGCGCCAATGGCGGCAATGTCTGGTCGCCTGGCGCCTTCTCGCCGCTGACGCGCTTCTTTTACATCCAGGGCAACAACGCCGCCTGGACCTACACCGGCAGGAAGACCGAGCCCTATGATCCGGCCAGGCCGATGATTGGCGCCAATGGCGGCGGCGGCATGAAACTGGAAATGGACGGTCCGGACCGGCTGATCGCGCCCTACGGCACGCTGTCGGCGATCGACGTGGATAGCGGCAAGATCGCCTGGCAATACCGCTCGCCGCTTTTCATGCAGGGCGGCGTGATGACGACAGCATCCAATCTCGTCTTCGCCGGTGAAGAGACCGGCGATTTCGACGCCTTCGATGCCAGGACCGGCGAGAAGCTCTGGAACTTTTATCTGGGCGTCGCCGTCATGGCGCCGCCGGTGAGCTATCGCGTCGGCGATGTGCAATACATCGCGGTCGCCGCCGGCGGCGCGGGCGGCGGCGGCTATACCAAGATCATGAACGACCTCGGCCGTCCCGCGTATGGCGGCGTGATCGCGATCTTCGCGGTTCCCTGAAATCGTTTCGCGCGCGAAACTGTTCATCTAGATGAACCGCAGATGAATGGCGGGAAACTCCGCCACATTGATGAACCTCAGATGAACAATTCGATGAACGCGCAGTGCGATTTGGCACCGATAAAATGGGCATCAGATGCATCACGCGAATTTTCCGCGCGTGTGTAAGAACTCGTTTGCCGCTTTCAACTGTTCCGCGCGCAAAAAACAAAAATCGACTCGCAAACGTCAAACTTTGAGCGCAATGTAATCATTAAGGGCGCGGCAATGGGGCTGGGCTCTCCGTACACAGAGAAATCGCATGTCGTGGATGGCGAAGGCCACGCTGGCCGCCGCATTGCTGAACTGCGGCTTTTTGACTGCTTCAGCGGACGATAATTCCATCACTGGTCAATGGCTCAAGGACGGGGATTGTTCCCTGTACAGCGCCGGCGCGGGGCCCGGCGATACCGTGCGATGGACCGGCGAATGCGTGGACGGCTATGCCGAGGGACTTGGCACCGCCACCTTCACCCATGACGGCCAGACACAGAGCTTCACCGCCAACTTCACCCATGGCGTGATCCCCGATGGTCATGTCATCACCCGCTGGGGCCAGGGCTGGAGCTACGACGGCGAGACTGTCGCCGGCCGTTTCAATGGCGCGGGCATCCTGACCACCAACACCGCCGACCGTTTCGAAGGCCAATGGACCGACGGCAAGATGAACGGCTTCGGCATCCTGCGCCGCGCCAATGGCGAGCTTTATGCCGGCGACTGGAAAGACGACAAGCCGAATGGCAGCGGTGAGCTGCGCCGCCCCGACGGCAGCAAGATCGACGGCACTTTCGTTGACGGCAAGCTTTCCCAGGCGAAGATATCTTCCGACACCGCCCAGCCCGTTAAGGTTGCCGCCGCCGCCCAGAATGCGCCGGATGCCTCCAAAGGCCCCAACGCACCCTTCGGCAGCGTGTCGGGCAAAACCCTGATCGGCGTGGATGGCTCTTCCATCGCGCTCACCCTGATTGAAGGCGGCATGGAACTGCAGGTGGTTCCCGCCGACGGCACCGCCAAGAAGACCACCTTCACCTTCATGACCGACCGCATGGGCACGGTGGTGGAGGACAGCGGCAGTCCCAGCGCCGGCTCCAGTGTCACCGGTTTCTTCCGGCTGACCGGCAAGGGCGTCGAAATCCGCTATTCCGATGGCCGTTCCGCCATGCTGTCGGCCAATCCCGACGGCGGCGTGCAGATGGCGCTGGACAGCGATTCCGGCGCTGCCTGCCGCGCCTGGTATCCGCCGGGCCACAGCTTCAGCGAGGCCGAGAAGAAAGTGGCGCTGAACACCTATGCCACCAGGCTGGGATTGCCGGTTTCGGCCAGTGACACCGGCAATGGCTGCTCAGGCGCAGCCACGGCGCAGCCCGCCACCATCACGCCGGCAACGCCGGCGCCTGGCGCCATCGCGCCATCGGTGGCGGCGCCCAAGGCGCGGCCGGAACGCCATGTCCAGGCCAAGGCGCCGCAGGCGCATGTCGCCAAGGCGTCCTATCACATCGGCGACTATCAGCCGGCCGCCAATCCATCCATCTCCAGCGTTAAGGTCGGGCTTGAGAGCGTCGCGGTGAAGACGTCGGAGATCCACACCATCGATGCCCCGGCGGCGGACGCCGCCAGGCAAACAAGCGCCATCGCGGTGCCGCAGGTCAGCGGCGGCATGACCATGCCGGCGCCGCCGCCAATGGCCGCGAACACCGACCGCAATGACGCCTCACACTGCCTGAAGGTGGACAGTGATGGCGGCCATTGGGGCTTCCGCAACTCCTGCGACTTTTCGGTGCAGTTCGCCTATTGCATGGCGGGCGGCAGCGACAGCCTCACGGCCTGCGGCGACCATGACGCGGTCACCACCAGCGCCACCGGCAGCGTCGCGGCCGGCGGCTTTGGCGCGCTGATGGCCGACAACAGCATCCAGGAAAAAGACGCCCCCCACAGCTTCCGCTGGATCGCCTGCGGCGGCGGCGCGGGAGAAGTCGTGGCGCATCTGGATCATTCCGCACCTCCGGCTGGACGCTGCGAGCGCGCCCATACCGCGGCCAACTGATGAAGGGACTGGACCATGCTCAAGACAACATGTGCGACAATCGCGTTATGCGCTTTAAGCATCTCGCTGGCTGATCCGGCGCTGGCCGCCGGATGCGCCAGCCCCGTCGAAGCCGCGGCGCTGAAGACCGCGGTGATGCAACAGGAACTGATGGTGGCCGCCCTGCAATGCCGTGAGGCGGCTTCCTACAATCGCTTTGTCATCGCCTATCGCCCGGAACTGCAGGACTCCGATGCCGCCCTGAAGGCCTTCTTCGTGCGGCGCGGCGGCGAGCATGGCGAGGCCGGCTATGACACCTTCAAGACCAAGGCGGCCAATCTGTCGGCGCTGGAACAGGCGCGTGATGCCGGAGCCTTCTGCGCCGACGCCCATGCCCTGTTCCAGGCGGCGCTGGCCAATCGCGGCAGCCTGATGAGCTTTGTCGAAACCCGCTCCAGCGGCACCGCCATCGGCAATATCTGCGTGGAATCACGGCCCGCGCCCTTGGCCGTCCGCACCGCCGACGCCGCGCCGGTGATGGTCGCCCCGGTCCCCGTGGCGGCCGCTTCCGTGAAGATCCCCACCGCGCCGGTCAAGGTCGCCGCCGCTCCTGTCAGGGCGGCCGCGGTCAAGGTTGCCGATGTGCGTCCCGCTGACGAGGCGGTTGGCGGCGTGCCGGCTTACGCGGTGCCGGCCATGCCCTATGGGCACGCCGATGCGCCCCCGCCGGTTGAACGCGATGCCGACCGCGACAGCGCGCGCGACCAGGACCAGGAGGAGGATGCGCAGCCCGCCTACGCGACCGAGGAGGAAGCGCCGCCCCCGCCGCGTCCGCGCTACTACCAGATCCGCAGCCAGCCTTATTCCTACGACAACTACGGCAACTATGCCCCGCCGCCGCCGCGCGCTTACTCTTACGGCCCGCCGCCCGGCTGGAGCAATTACAACTATCCCGCGCCGCCGCCCAGCTATAACTACAATTACGGCTATTATCCACGCAGCGGCTATTACAACTGGTAAGACGGGCACAACACGAACATCTGCAACCTTCGCCCCGCCCTGGCAACAGGGTGGGGCGTTTTTCTTTGGCGCGGGGCCGCTCGCTCAAGCTCGCGGCGTTGGCTTAGCTTTCCTTATAAGCGAAGCGAATTAGGAAAGCTTGCCCCTCTTCGAGCGCAGCGAGGGAGGCATCGCTCCACCGGACCGTCCATACGCTGTCGCTATGGATCGTTCGCCTTTCGGCGAACCGCTCCTCACTCAACCCGCTCCAGTTTGCCGATCATCAGGATATAGGCCAGCGCCCCGATCACCGCGACGGTTGCGATATAGGTGAGGCCGGGCGCGAAATTTCCATTCTTGGCGATATAGCCGATGATCACGGGCGTGGAGATGCCCGACAGATTGGAGATGAAGTTGAAGGTGCCGCCGGTCAGCCCGATCAGCGGCTTGGGCGCCACATGCGAGACCAGCGACCAGCCGATCGAAGCCATGCCGTTGCCGAAGAAGGCCAGCGCCATGAAGGCAATCACCAGCTTGGGCGCATCCACGAAATTGGCGCCGATGATGCTGGAGGACAGCAGCAGACCGAAGATGATGGGGAATTTGCGCGCCGTACCCAGACTATGGCCGCTGCGCAGAAGCCGGTCGGACAAAAACCCGCCCAACTGGGTGCCGAAGAAGGCCGCCAAGAACGCCAGCGAGATATAGACACCGGACGTGACAATGCTGAT
>DATAWO010000070.1:0-5921 GCA_036267165.1 Rhizomicrobium sp.
CTACAAGATCACTCCCGACATCACCGCCTCGGTGATGCTGAACTATGGTTGGGATGCGGAAGAAAACATCGCCAATGACGGCCGCGTGAGCCAGGCCGCCATCAAGGTGGACAATGCCTTCATCCCGTCACAGCTGCAGCAGCAGTTGATCGCCAGCGGCGTCTCCAGTTTCTCGCTGGGCACCGACGCCATCGAAAACCTGCAGAATACCAGTCAGGTTTCGATGCGCAATCTGGTCCAGGCCATCGGCCAGAACTATGTCCAGAACTACCGCCAGTTGATGCGCGGCGTCTTCACCCTGAATGGCGGCTACAAGCTGTTCGGCGAGGACTGGTCGTGGAACGCCTATGCCCAGAACAGCGCCGTGCGCGAGCGGCAATGGGCGCGCCTCAACACCATGAACCAGAACTTCAGCAATGCCATAGACTCGGTGGTGGTTCAGCCCACCGGCCCCGACTCGCTGGGCGGCGGCAATCCGGCGACCGCAACGGCAGTCAGGAATGTGCTGACCGCGGCCGGCGTGCCGATCCCCGCGGTCGGCAGCATCGCCTGCCGTTCGACCCTGACCCAGACCCTTTATGGTGTCACCACCAGTTCGGCGGGCTTCGCGACGCTCCAGCCGGGCGGCCTGGCGCCGGGCTGCGTGCCGCTGGACCTGTTCGGCGACGGCACCGTCAGCCAGGCGGCGCTCAACTATATCGCCCCCGGCCGTCAAAACGATGGGGTCGCGGACCAGGCGCTTTACCGCCTCGGCCAGTCGGTATTCTCGGTTTCGACCCAGGGCGTGCTGCCCTGGGGACTGGCGGCCGGCAAGCCCGCCGTCGCCTTCGGCTTTGAGGATCGTCTGGAACAGCAGACCAATCAGCGTGACCCGCTGCAACTGGGCGCCTCCGGCGTGTTCGAATCGGGCAACTTCTCCCAGTTTCCCGGCGCATATAACGTGCAGGAGGGCTTTCTCGAACTTGACGTTCCGGTCCTGAAGAATGATTTCGTCGAGGACCTGAACCTCAATGCCGCGGGCCGCATGACCTCCTATTCCACCAGCGGGTTGGTGGAAACCTGGAAGCTGGGTATGACCAGCCAGGTCACCGATGACATCAAGGTCCGCACCACCCTGTCGTCGGACATTCGTGCCCCGGGCGTCGGCGAACTGTTCACAACTACATTGGTCAGCACCCAGAACCTCGCCTTCCCGCAGGGCGGCCCCAGCTTCAATGTCCACGAGCTTCAGGCCGGCAACCGCTTGCTGAACCCGGAACAGGCCGAAACGGTTGAGGGCGGCATCGTGCTGACGCCACACTGGATCGAAAACCTGTCCATGTCGTTCGACTGGTATTCGATCACCCTGCACGGCGGCATCTTCTCGCCGAGCGAGGGGCAGATCGCCAGCCAATGCAGCGGCGCGATCAAATTGGCGAATTTCTGCCAGTTTCTCTATTTCGCCAGGGGCTTCCCGGGCAACTCCTCCACACCGGTGGGCGCCGAAGTGGACGGCAATGGCGTTTCGCCGCCGCCCGCCCTCGCGGCCGCGTTCAACGGCAGCAATATTACCTTCAGTGCCGACGCCGAAGGCGCGTTCAACGCCTACCTCCAGGCGCCGGTCAACGCCAACCGCGAAACCACCTCGGGCCTGGACTTCCAGGTGGATTATCAGCATGAGCTGCTCGCCGGCGTGATGAGCTGGCACATCCTGGGCAACTATACCGACGAGAAGACCCGGACCTCGCTGGGCGTGACGGTGGACGGCGCCGGCGCTGTCAGCGGCGACGGTGCGCTCAATCCGCTGACCGGCTTTACCGAGCCCAAGCTGCGCGCCACCATCACCTCGACCTATACCGAGGGTCCGTGGTCGGTGACCGGCCAGGCCCGCATTATCGGTTCGGCGGTGCTCACCAACAACCTGACCCAAAACCAGACCGCTTTCACCAGCATCGACGACAACAATGTGCCGGCGGTGATCTATGGCGACTTCCGCGGTTCCTATCGCTGGAACGACCATATCCAGCTCTATGGGGCAGTCGACAACACCTTCAACGCGCCCCCGCCCAACATCCCGACCATCGGTGGCGGCGGCACGAGCTGCATTATCTATGACTGCATCGGCCGTTCTTATCGTATCGGCGTGCGGATAGACGACTGAACCGTTAACCGCGCATGATCCGGCTTTGAGCCGCAAAATCCTCCACCGGATGGTTTTGCGGCTCCTGCTTTGAAAGACCGGTATGAGAAGCGGACTTTCGGCTCGCCCGGTTGGCCCGCGCACCGACAACCTTTCCATGGTCCATGGCTACCGATTCTCGCGACGGCGGCCGGACCGGATGGGTCAGCCGGTCAATGTCCGGTCCGGTCACCGTACAGCAATGTGACATTGATGCGGCGGTTCAAATAGCCCTCTTTGAACCGGATGGCGTCGGTTTCGTGAAACAGGTCGGAATCGAAAATCACCGCCCGATTGCAGCGATAGGGGATGGTCACCGGTCTGGCGTTGGTGCGTTCGAGGAAATCGCGCGTGGCCGCCAAATCACCATTGTATTTTGAGTATTCCCAGTCCAGCGGCGCCGCCACGTCCCATACGATCAGGCCGCCCCGTTCCGGATCGAGGTTGGCCTCGTCGGGCGTGATCCAAAAATTGACGTTCACCGCCGCATCGTCGGCGTGGATGCCGACCCCCTCGAGCCTGCTGTCATACTTGAAGGCCCAGAGATATTTGAGGGCGTGATTGCCGCAGATATCGGCATAGGTGGTGCGAAATTCGTCGGCGATCTGTGCCAGCAGCGGACTGGCGAAGCCATGCTCGGGAACCGCGCCGAGATAGCCGCGCTCATAGCTGGTGCGCCACACGGTCGAGCCCCAGCAGAAGCGGCGCAACTCCGCCAGCGCCGCGTCGGTGAGAATATTGTCGATGACGACGATCTGCGGCCGCCTGCTACGCCATTGCTGGGCGGCGCTGGCGACATTTGCGGGATTGATTGTCGGACCCTTCAGCCGGCCGCCGCCCTCTGTCGTCAGCCCGTCGCTTCTTGTCTTGCCGCCGGTGGCGGCGAGATAGTCCTGTTGCTCGCGGTCGTGCCTGGCCTTGTGCGCTTCGACCGCCTGGCCTGCAGCCGGCGCTGCCGCCGTACCGGCCGCCAGTTCGGCGGATTTCATGAAATCGGAAAACGCGTCGGCGATCCGGTTGCTTTTGCACAGTGCCTTGCCGCGATTGAAGTAAGCCGCGCCGAAATTGGGTTGGAGCACCAGAGTCCGGTCCAGCGCCGCCACCGCTTCCGTCAGCCGCCCAAGCTCTTTCAACGCGTTGCCGCGATTGTTATGGAGGATGAAATTGTCGGGCTGGATCGCCACCGCCGCGTCAAAGGCGGCCAGCGCCTCTTCCAGCCGGCCCATGCTCATAAGCGCATTGCCGCGATTGCCGTGCGCGGCCGCATCGCGAGGTTGGATCGCCAAGGCGCGATCATAGCCTTCCAGCGCCGCTTCGTGACGTTGCAGGCCCTGCAATGCGTCGCTGCGGCCCAGCAGCAGGCTGGGATTGCGGGGCTCGCAATTCAAGCCGCGCTCAAAGCTGGCCAGTGCTTCCGCATAACGGCCTAGATTGAGCAGCAAATTGCCATGGTTCCACAGTATCTCGGGCGAATTGGGGATTGCTGTCAGGACGCTCCCGATCAGATCCAGCGCCTCGTCCAGGCGGCCCTGTTGCGCGCGCAGCATGCCCAGCGAATAATGCACCGGCGTATTGCCGGGGTCGGCGGCGAGTATCCGCAGATAGGAACTCTCGGCTTCGGACAGCTTGCCCTGGCGGTGCGCTGCCATCGCTTGATCATAAAGGGTTCGCAGATCCATCAGAGCGTGTTCTTTCAGGAGACTTTTTTATTGCCGTGCTGGTTCTTTAGGCCCTTCTACACCAGGCCGTCCTGACTTTGCACAGGGTTGTTTTTCTTGTTCTACCCCTCTCCCTTGGGTGATTCGGATTTGGCTCTTGCCGCTGGCTTTGGAGGCCGGCCAGCCCGCTTTTGCCGTGTGCCAGGGTTTGTCGTTGGTCCTGGGCGAGCGACCCGCTCGCCGACCTGCTAGACTATGCGTGAAAGGGCGCAATCCTCCCGGCGCCTGAACCGGAGATACATCATGCGGATCCTTTTGGCAGGCATGGCGTGGATGTTTTTTGCGGCGGCGCCCGGCCTGGCCCAGAGCTTACCCGCGCCTACGTTCGCCGATGTCCCGGTGGCGCGGATCGATGACCTGGGCCAGCCGTTCGACCTGAAGGCGAATGTCTATCTGCCGGCGGGCGCGGCCGGCACGACACCCCTGGTGCTTTATATCCACGGCAAGGGCGGGGCCTACGGCGACCCCCGCGACCAGGTGGTCCGCCGCATTCTTGGGGCCCTGCTGCCGCGAGGGATCGCGGTGGCGCGGATTGACTATCGCCGCAGTGGCCGCATGCCCGCCATGCTGATGGACACCAAGGCTTATCTGCGCTTCTTCCGCGCCCATGCGGGCGACTATCATATCGATCCCGACCGGATCGGGATCTGGGGGGTGTCGCGCGGCGGCAATCTGGCGGCGCTGCTGGCGGTGACCGGCGACGTCCGGCGGCTTGAGGGCGATGTGGGCGGCAATGTCTCCCAGTCCAGCCGGGTGGACGCCTCGGTGGTGGAATCGCCATTGACGGACATGTTCCTGTCCAGTGATGACAAGGCCGCGTCCATGTTCGGCGATTATCTGGGCACCAATGACGCTGACTCAAAGGCCATCGTCGCGGCCTATCGCAAGCACGATACCGCCAGCCCCTGGTGGCGGGATGTGATGCGGATCGAGCAGGTCAATCCGCTGAATTATGTCAACAAGGATTCGCCGCCCGCGCTGATCATCTGCGGCGGGCTGGATCCCGCCAATGTGGTGCTGAACTGTACCGCCTTCTTCGACCGCTATATCAAGGAAGCCGCGCCCGCCAGCTATTACGCGCTTTCCACAGGCACGCATGTGCGGGTGGGCTCGGACATAGAAGCAGCGTCGGTCAACTGGCTGGCGGAGCGACTGTCCCGTACGCCGCCGCCGCTGTTTCCGGATCCGGAGCCCGGCCAGCGCTAGCGTCCGGCCTGTTGCGCGTAATGAATCTCGAACGTCTTGTTGTTCAGGAAGAGCACGGTGACGCCGGTTTCCGGATCCTCCAGGGAAGGCTTGGCGAACAGGGTTTTGCCCAGTCCGGAATTGCAGCGGTCCTCCCAGGACATGGCCTGGCTGTCAAACATCTGAAGTTGGATCAGACAGGAGTCGTTCCTGTTAAGGGATTGATGACGATACCAGTCCAAGCCGGGCTGGACGGACACACGGACGGCATGCCACAAATCGCATCGGCTGCGGGTGTAGTTCAATGGGTGAGGTGTGGTCCGGCGCAGCCGGACGAAATGGTCCAGTGGACCATTTCGAGCGCCGAACGCCGCGAGCTTGAGCGAGTGGCTGGACGGACACACGGACGGCATGCCACAAATCGCATCGGCTGCGGGTGTAGTTCAATGGTAGAACGGCAGCTTCCCAAGCTGCATACGAGGGTTCGATTCCCTTCACCCGCTCCAGTCTTCCACGCAGGAAATGCGTGTGCTCCACCGCCGGCCCGGCCTGCGGGCCTCGCTTGGGCCCAGCCCTTGGCGTTGTTTGCCGGCGCGTGACGCTGTCGCCGGCCCGGCATGCTCCAGTCTTCAAAAGGCCGGTACGGGCGCGGCTTGATTCAGCCGCGAGACGAGGTCTGAAAAAGCCGGCCGGCATTGCCGCCTTTTCCCGATGGGCTGCCGCCATAGCCCATGGCCCGCAGCATGTCGCCATGATGCTGCTCGAACAGGCAGCTGGTTGCGGCATCGATCTCGGCGATATTGGCCTGGTCGGAACCGCGCCAGCCATGTGACCGGCGCCGTGACCTGCAAGCCCTGAGC
>DATAWO010000071.1:0-32680 GCA_036267165.1 Rhizomicrobium sp.
ATCTGAAGGGCAAGATCGTGGTGGTGTTGAGCGGCGGCCCCGCCGATCTTTCCGGGGCGCTGAAATCCAACGCCCGCTCGGAGCGTAACAAGGAACTCGCCAGATTGGGGGCGTTGGGTGTCATCAGCCTGACCACCCCCAAGCAAGTCGAGATCCTGTGGGAGCGGCAGAAGCTCCTGGCGCGGGGACCGGGCATGTATCTTGCCGATATCAAATTACGTGAAGCCCAAAAGCCTTTCTTCGCCGCCACCTTCGATCCGGCCCAGTCCGAGATGCTTTTTCAGGGAAGCGGGCATGATTTCGCCCATCTGGCAGCGCTGGCCGACGATTCCAGGCCGCTGCCCCTGTTTGCGTTGCCGTTTCATCTCAGGGCATCGGTCGTGGCGGCGTACAGCCATCTGACGTCGCCCAATATCGCCGCCAGGCTGAAAGGCAATGATCCCAGACTGAAGTCGGAATATGTCGCGGTGTCGGCGCATCTCGATCATTTGGGGATCGGCGCTCCGATCAATGGTGACCGCATCTATAACGGCGCGATGGACGATGCCTCCGGCGTCGCCACGGTTCTGGATATCGCCCATCGCCTGAAGCAGGGGCCGCCGCTCAAGCGTTCCATCCTGTTTCTGTTCTTCACCGCGGAAGAGAAAGGCCTGCTGGGCTCGACCTATTACGCCCGCAGGCCCACGGTGCCCAAGGCCGACATTGTCGCCGACCTGAATTTCGACATGCCTTTGCCGCTGTGGCCGCTGAAGACCGTGTATGCGCCGGGCCAGGACGAAAGCACGCTGGGCGATGACGCCAGGACCGTGGCACAGGCCCAGGGGTTGCAAATGGTCCCCGACCCCCTGCCTGATCGCAACGTTTTCATCCGCACGGATCAATTCAGCTTTGTCCGGGAAGGCATTCCTGCCTTGGTGTTCAAGTTCGGTTTCGCCAAGGGGACGCCCGAATTCCAGATCGAGCATGACTGGCGCGCCAACCACTATCATTCGCCGTCGGACGACCTTGAGCAGCCGGTGATGAAGGAGGAAGCGGTGAAGCTGGACGACTTTGTCGCCGCGCTCGCGGCGCATGTGGCGGATCAGGATGCCCGCCCCGCCTTCCTGGCCGACAGCGTCTTTCGCAAATAGCGTGGCATCTGGAGGATATGACGCGATGTCTCTTTCCCGGCGCATGTTGTTGGGCGCTTCGGCGGCGCTCGTCACCGGGTCCGCGCAAGCGGCGCAGGATTTCCCGGCCCTCACCGGCTATGAACGGGAGACTGGCGGCCGCATCGGCGTATATGCGGAGAATCTGAAAACCAGAAAGAAGATCACATGGCGCACAGATGAGCGTTTTGTCATGTGCAGCACCTTCAAGGCGTCTCTTGCGGCTCTTACGCTTTCGCGGGTGGACCGAGGCAAGGAGGATCTCGGCCGCTCGATTTCCTTTGGCCCGGCCGATCTTCAGGATTTCTATGCGCCCGTGGCCAAGCAGAATCTGGCAAAGGGCCATATGTCGGTCGCGGAAATGTGCGCGGCGGCGGTCGAACTCAGCGACAATGCCTGTGCCAACCTGCTTCTGGCCTCCGCCGGTGGCCCGGCCGCCTTGACGAACTTCTGGCGCTCGACCGGCGATGCGATCTCGCGCCTGGACCATAATGAGCCGGTACTGAATCGTTCCAAGCCTGGCGATCCACATGACACCACCACGCCCATGGCGATGGCGGGAAACCTGCGGCGGTTCCTGCTGGGCAATGTTCTGTCGGCCCGCTCGCGCGAACGGTTGCTGAACTGGATGATCGCGTGCAAGACCGGCGCGAATCGTTTGCGCGGCGGCCTGCCGGCGGCCTGGCAGATCGCGGACAAGACCGGAAACAACGGATCGGACGCCGCGGGAGACATTGCCATGGCCTGGCCGGCGCCGGACATGCCCATCGTCGCATGTGTTTACACCCAGGGCGGCACGCCTTCAGCGGTCCAGTTTGAAGCGGTATTTGGGGACATAGGCCGCGCTGTTGCGCAAAGGCTGACGTAACTCCGGCTCACCAAGGCAGAGGTTCGCTTGCGATATTTTATCTCTTTTGCATTGACGTTTTTGATATCGGCGCCCGCCATGGCCGCCGATGAGATGCAGCGGCTGCACGCCGAGGCGGCGCGGGTCATCATCACCAGGGACGACTGGGGCATCGCCCATGTCCATGGTCACAGCGACGCCGATGCAGTGTTTGGCATGGCCTATGCGCAGGCCGAGGACGATTTCAACCGAGTCGAGACCAACTATGCCGCCAACCTGGGCCGCCGCGCCGAGGCGGAAGGCGAGAAGGCGATCTGGGCGGATCTGCGGCAGAAGCTGTTCCTGGATCCGGTTTTCCTGCGCGCGCAATATGCCAAAAGCCCGGCCTGGCTGAAGGCGCTGATGGATGGCTGGGCCGACGGACTGAATTTCTATCTCGCGACCCATCCTTCCGTGCGGCCCAAAGTGATTCCGCATTTCGAACCCTGGATGGCCCTGTCCTTCACCGAAGGCAGTATTGGCGGCGATATCGAACGCATTTCGCCGGCAGGGCTGGAAGCCTTTTACGGCAAAAGCCGGCAGGCCTTTCTGGAAAAGCCCGATCTCGCCTACCAGGAACCTTCCGGCTCCAACGGCATCGCCATCGCGCCGGGCGATTCCGCCAGCGGCCATGCCCTGCTGCTGATCAATCCCCACACGTCTTTCTTTTTCCGCTCTGAACTGCAGATGACGAGCGATGAGGGACTGGATGTCTATGGCGCGGCGACCTGGGGTCAGCCCTTCATCTATCAGGGCTTCAACCAGCATATCGGTTTCATGCATACGACCACGACGCTCGACGCCGTCGATGAGTTCGCGGAAACTGTGACCCAGAGGGACGGCAAGTATTTCTACAAATATGGCACCGACGAGCGTCCGCTGACGGTCAAGACCGTGACGGTGTTTTATCGCGCGCCGGACGGCGAGATGGCCGAGCGTGTCTTCACCACCTATGCCACCCATCACGGCCCGATCGTGCGGGAAGCGGGCGGCAAGTGGATCAGCTTTGCGATGATGAACAAGCCGGTGGAAGCGCTGGAGCAAAGCTTCCTGCGCACCAAGCAGAAGGACTATGCCTCCTACATGCAGGTCGCGGGCCTCCAGGCCAATTCCTCCAACGACACGCTCTTCGCTGACGACAAGGGCGAGACCGCGCTGCTCCTGCCCCAGTTCAACCCCAGGCGCGACAATCGTTTCGACTATACCAAGCCGGTGGATGGCAGCGATCCGGCAACCGACTGGCAGGGACTGACCCCACTCGCCGACAATCCGCATGTGGAGAACCCGCGTCTGGGATGGCTTTACAACACCAATGACGGGCCCTGGTGGGGCGCCGGCCCCGACAGCCCCAAGCGCGATGCCTATCCCCGTTATATGGACCATTTGGGCGAGAATGCGCGGGGCTGGCATGCCACCAAGCTGCTGAACGAGCATCGCGGCCTGACGCTGGAAACCCTGGTCAGCGATGTGGCGTTCGATTCCTATCTCCCCGCTTTCGACAGGCTGGTGCCGCTGCTGACCAGGGATTTTGACGCCGCGCCCGACGCCAGGCTGGCCGAGCCGGTGGCGCTGTTGCGGGACTGGGATTTTCGCTGGTCCGACCATTCCACTGCCACCTCGCTTGCGGTGTTCTGGGGCGAGGCCTTGTGGGACACATGCGCCGCCGCCGCACGCGCGGCGGGCATGCCGGTGCTGGACTATATGATCGCCCGGTCCACCCCGGATGAGCGCCTGGGGGCGCTGGGGCAAGCCGTGGCGCGGCTGCAAAAGGATTTCGGCAACTGGCGAACGCCCTGGGGTGAGATCAACCGCTTCCAGCGCAATGACGGCGCCATCCAGCAGACCTTCGATGATGCAAAGCCCAGCCTGCCGGTGCCCTTCACTTCGTCGCAATGGGGCTCGCTGGCGTCGTTTGGCGCCAAACGCTATCCGGGCACGAAGCGGTATTACGGCACCAGCGGCAACAGCTTTGTCGCGGCGGTGGAGTTCGGACCCCGGGTGCGCGCGGTCGCGGTTTCAGCCGGCGGGGAAAGCGGCGATCCCGCGTCGCCACATTTCTTTGATCAGACGGTGCGTTATGCCCGCGGCCTTCTCAGGCCCGTCTATTTCTGGCCTGACGAATTGAAGGGCCATGTCACGGCCGTCTACCGGCCGGGCGAAGAGGAAAAGTAGCGGACGGCCGGATTACCGGCTGTGATTGGTGTCCTGGGATGCGAAGACGTTCTTCTGGAACGCGGCCGCCGCGACGCGCTGCTGCTGCTCCTTGGTGAAGATCGCCATCACCAACGGCTTCACGTCCGGATTGCGCGGCGTCACCGACACCACATCGATGTCGGAATAGTCGGAAAGGCTCGAAGGGGCTGCGCTGGCCGCATAGCCGCTCGACGCAACAATCATGAGACTCACAACCAACAGCGCTTTCATTCCGCCGTTCTCCACAAAGATGCTCCGGAATTACCGTTAGCAAGTGCAATGCCAAGCGGACGGCGAAATTTGTCCTTTGGGTGCAAGGGTTTCTTTGCCACCTAGTTTTTATGCAATCGGCGGCTTGGCGATGTTTTGAGCATGGTGCCGCAGGATCAATCAGTACCCTGATTTTTGGGCGGTGCGATGAATTGGCGAGTTTTTGGGCATCATGCTTCTTACACAAGCAATTCACTTGTCTCGCTATGGCGCTGTGTTAAGCCGCAACCAGTGGAAGCGTCGGCAAACAAAAACTTTTGGAGGTTCGAATGTCCTTGAAGTCCTGTCTCTCAATTTCCGCCGGCGCGATCATGCTGTTGGCGGCTGTGCCCGCTTTCGCGGCCACGTCCTGGCCGAGCGCCAGCCTGCTGGCGTCGGGAACGGCCGATGCCTGTGCCGCCGCCAGCGCCCAGGCCCAGGAAAGCGGCCACGCGTCCGAGGCCGCTCTGTCGAACTGCACGCTGGCGGTCAGACTGGCGATCGGTGATGGCGCGCGCGCCGAGGTCCTCAACAACCGCAGCGTCCTGCACTATGCGCGCGGCGAATATGACGCGGCGCTGGCCGACAATACCGCGGCGCTGAAGATCAACGACCGCATGGCGGAAGCCATCGTCAATCGCGGATCGATCTTCCTGGTGCAGCACCGTCCCCAGGCGGCGGCGGCGAATTTCGACCGTGCGCTCTCGTTCAATCCGGCCCATCTGGAGAAGGTCTATTTCAACCGCGCGCTGGCGCGTGAAGACATGGGCGACACCAATGGCGCCTATGCCGATTACGCCCAGGCGTCGCGGCTGGCTCCGCAATGGGATCAGCCGAAGCGGGAAATGACCCGTTTCACCATCGTCCGTCAGAAGCCGATGAGCTGAACAAGCCTCACGCAATAGCAGACATGGAAGGGCCCGGGTTCATCGCCTGGGCCCTTTCCTTATGGGGCAGGTCCATCGCTCCCGCGTATGGTCGCCCCGGGGTTCGCGCATCCCGGCGGCCAGATGCCATCGTGAATCCGATTCAGGGCGGCGTGCGCGGGGGCTGCGCGGCGGCGGCGGGCTCGGGCACAGGACGGGGCGCGGACGCGTCGAAGCTGATGGCCTTCAGATATTCGCTGCGCTGGTCGAGCGGCCTGGCGCCCGCCGGGAAACTGTTGAACTTGAGGACGAAGGCCAGGATGCCGGCATATTGCGCCCGCGTCAGGCTGCCGGGCTGGTCCTGCGGCATGGTGGTGCGGATGCGGTCGAAGAGATCACCCACCGTCTCGCCATTGAAGTCGCCCAGAAACTGCGCGCCTTCCAGCGGCGGGGCCTCGCCCGTGCCGGTCAGCGCCGCGCCGTGGCAGGCGGCGCAATGGGCAGCGAAGTCGGTGCTGCCGGTTTGCGCCTGCGCCTCGGTATAGACGCCGTCCCACACCGATGTTCCTTGCGCCAGCGCGGAGCCAGCCAGCATCAACGCCGCCGCCGTCACGATCCCGCGCATGATGTCCCCTAACCGTTCGGAAGCGTGTAGCAGATATATTCGCCGGAATAATCGCCGCCCGATACCGCCACCATGATGTACTGCTTGCCGTTCAGCATATAGGTCATGGGCGAGCCCGATTGGCCCGCCGGCATCAGCACGCTGCCGACTTCCTTGCCGGTCTTCTGGTCATAGGCGCGCAGCATGGCGCCGCGCGGATGATCCGGCGTGGTGGTGACCGTGGCGTCGCCCGCGATGACCAGGTCCTTGGTCACAAGCGTGCCGATGTTGAAGCCGGTCTGGCCGGTGCGCGGGATGGCGATGCCCTTCAGCGCCGGACTGTTGCGGATATAGTCCGGCGTCTCGCCATGGGGGACCTGCCAGAGGATCCTGCCGCTGTCCAGGTCGATCGCATTGATGGTGCTGTATGGCGGCTTGACCAGCGGCAATCCTTCCACCGTCAGGCCGCGGCGCGCCGGGCTGGCTATGGATGGCGGTGCGGCGGCGCGCTTGAGCGGCGCATCGGCGCCCTGGTCGGCGCCCGCGGCATTGACCATCACCACCCGCTCGCCCACATGGCCCTCGACATAATCCAGATCGGTCATGCCGGGCGGCGCCGGGACCAGCCCGTAAGCCGACAGGCAGGAATTGCAGGCATAGACAAAGACGGTGTGGGTCTCGGGATTGAAGGAGCCGCCCGGCCAGTTGGTGCCGCCATTGGCGGGCCCCAGCGCCAAAGTGCCAATGAAACCGGTGCCGACGGGGCCGGGTTCTTTCGACAAGACAGGCGGGGTGTAGATCGGACCCAGCTTGTAGTTCTTCACCAGGTCGAGCGCTTCCTGGTGCATCTTGGGCGTGAAGTCGATCAGCGTGTCTTCGCTGACGCCGGTGCGCGCGTAAGGCGCCGGCTTGGACGGCATGGGCTGGGTGGGCGAATACCATTCGCCGGGCACGTCGCCCCTGGGCGCCGGCTTTTCGGGAATGGGCCAGACCGGCTTGCCGGTGATGCGGTCGAAGACATAGAGCATGCCCTGTTTGGTGGGCTCGGCCACCGCCTTGACCGGCTTGCCGTTCACCGTGATGTCCATCAGCAGCGGGGCTGAGGACATGTCATAGTCCCACACTTCGTGATGGATGAACTGGAAGTACCATTTCATCCTGCCGGTCTTGAGGTCCACCGCCACCAGCGAATTGGCGTAGAGATTTTTGCCCGGCCGCTTGCCGCCATAGAAATCCGAGGTCGGCGACTCCACCGGCAGATAGGCAAGGCCGGCCTGCGGATCGGCGGTGATCTCGGTCCATACCCCGGTGTTGCCGGTATAGTCGGCTGAGCCGTTCAGCCAGGTTTCATAACCGGGCTCACCCTTCTGCGGAATGGTGTGGAATTCCCACAGCTTCCTGCCAGTGTGCACGTCATAGGCGCGCGCCGAACCTTTGTTGTTGCGATAACTGTTCGGCGTGAAACCTTCGCGGAAGGCCGAACCCACCAGAACTTCGTCGTCTACCACGGTGGGGGCCGACTGCCAGCCGATCTCGCCCGTGATGAGGTCGGGGGTGATCTTCTGGTCGTCGGTGGCTTTCAGATCCACCATGCCGTCGTCGCCGAACGACGCCACGCGCTGGCCGGTTTTGGCGTCCAGGCAGATCAGCCGGTAGCCCGGCGTGACATAAAGGATTCGCGCATCCTTGCCGTCGCTCCAGTAAGCCGGCCCGCGGCCCGAAAGCTGGCGCGGGGCAGCGGCGCCGCGCGCGCCTTCCTTTTCGCCATGGACCCAGATCAGCTCGCCGGTCGCCGCATCCAACGCCACCACAGCCCGCCGCGAGCCGGCGGTGGCATAGACCACGCCCTCCACTTCGATGGGCGTGCCTTCCAGCTTGAATTCGGGCCGGTTGCCGATGTTGTCGGTCTTGAAATGCCAGGCGACTTCCAGGCTGGAGAAGTTGGAGGCGTTGATCTGGCCAAGCGGCTTGTAGCGGCTGCCGGAGGCATCGCCGGTATAGAGCGGCCAATCCACATTCATGCGTTCCTCGGCCAGCGCGGGCGCGGCCAGCAACACCGCGCCAAGCGCGAACGAACGGATGCGACTGCCCATGATCCAAGCCCCCCTTTGCGGCGCGCGCTTGCGTGCCCCGCTTGTTATCAAGGGATCATGCCGAAAAGGGGCGGGGCGGGGAAGGCGGCCCCCCAAGCGTTTCGCGCTTCCACGGGGTGGGGGCACGCGATTTGTCTGCGACCAGGAAGACGCCACTTGCACAGCTTTCGTGCAGACGATCGCTTTTCTGCCTGCCGATTGAGCGTAGGTCCGCATGCATCCCAAGTCCGTGAATCGCCACAGACATTTTAGATATTTTACATTGCGCGAAAATCCTTTGTGTAGTTTCGAAGCGCTTGAGGGCAAATCTTACACAGAAAAGCGGCATGCCCGCGCCCGCCGGTGCATGGTCGCAATGTGAGGGCGGCGGCGGGGAAACCCGCATATAGAAAGCATAAGATCATTCGCCGCTTTCCATCAAAAGTGTCGCCGACCTTTGGCGCGCCAGCATGGTGTTGTGGGGTTCTCGCTCGCCTTAATGACGCCCGTCCTGCGTTTTGCGCATTCATCGGCCTCCGCGGTCCAGTTGGCATCGCCATTGCAAAAGAGGCGCGTGAAGGACTGTCCCGCAAACACCCGGCGCGCATTGGCGAGTATCATGGTCTCAGGCGCGGGGCTTTTGACGGTGCCGGTCTCTTCCAATAGGGGAGGAGAAGATAATGACCGAGGACGAGGCGTATCAGGTCGGTCTTGTGTTCGACCGGTTCCGTTCCAGGCAGGAGGCGCCCTATCTGCTGATCCTGGATTGCGAGACCCGCCGTTTCACCATCGAGCGGCCGGTCTCGGCGGCAAGCTTCCGGCAATGGTGCCGGGAAGTGGACCATGCCATGGCGTCGGGACGCCATGTCGTCTGTGTTCCGGTCAACGAGAATTATACGGCGGAAATCGAAGCCATGAGCGCGGGCCTGGGCTACACGCTATGGCCGTCGCGGACGATCGTCCCGCCGCCCGATCTGGCTCCTGGCGAACAAGGCGTAAAGCCCTCCGACAGCGAGGCAAAGCGGAAAGACGACGACCAGAGGCGAAGGCTGTTGGCCAGGCTGGGGTTGCGCTAGCCCGGTGGATGTTTGGGCAAGACCAGGCCTTGATCCCGTGATGCGGACCCGCAAGGATGAGCCGCGCCCGCCGGGTGCGGAGCTGGTCGGGATCGCGGTCCTGACGCTGACCTTTCCGGTGGCGGGCGCCGGGTTGGGCTTCACGATCTTGTCGCCGTTGCGCATCGCCGTCGCCATCATGCCGGGCTTGATTGAGGAACAACGTGACGAGGATCGGCAAATCTTTCTTTGACCGGGATGTCGATATCGTCGCCCGGCAATTGATCGGGACCACCTTTCTGGTTGACGGGGTCGGAGGCGTGATTGTCGAAACTGAAAGCTATGATGCAAGCGACCCCGCATCCCATAGTTTTGGAATGCGACAGGCGGAATGGACGGCAAGCATGTTTGGGCCGCCAGGTCATGCGCATGTCTACAGGGTGTACGGCCTTCATTGGTGCCTTAATTTCGTATGCCGTGTGGCTTCCGCCGTCCTGATCCGTGCGATCGAGCCGGAATACGGCATCGAGCGCATGATCAAGCGGCGCGGCACTGACAGGCTGGAATTGCTTTGTTCCGGCCCGGGACGGTTGTGCGAGGCGCTTGCCATCAGCAAATCCCTCGATGGCGCTTCGTTGACGCGCGCACCGCTCTCGCTTGCGGCGCGCTCGAAACGGCCCCGGCTGGTGTCTGGCACACGGATCGGCCTTTCCAAGGGACGCGAGGCCGAGCGCCGTTTTGGCCTGAAAGATTCGATTTTCCTCAGCAAAAAGTTCCCCAGCAGGCCCAAAATGTAGGTGGGAGACCGCGCGGTGTGTATCCTGCGCCATCCCCGCAGCCTGGCGCCACAACGGAGATGGTCACACTGAACACGATCATGAATGCTTTCCTGCTCGTTTATGCGGCGCTCTTTCCGATCGTCAACCCGATCGCCGACGCACCGCTGTTCCTCGGGCTGACGCAATTCTGCACCGATGCCCAGAGAAACATTCTGGCCCGGCGCGTGGCCTTCAACAGCTTCTTCCTGCTGGTGGGCTCTCTATTCATCGGCTCGCACGTGCTGGAGTTTTTTGGCATCAGCCTGCCGGTGGTGCGGGTCGGGGGTGGACTGGTCGTCACCGCCTTCGGCTGGAAACTGCTGAACGCCGAGCCGAACCCCACCATGGCGGATGGCGCACCCGTCAAGACGCTGCCTGATCCATTCTATCCCCTGACCATGCCGTTGACGGTTGGACCGGGATCCATCTCCGTCGCCATCACGCTGGGAAGTCAGCGGCCGAAGACGGCCGGCCTGGAGCAATTGGCGCTGCTGGGGGCTGGTGCGGTTGCAGGCACGGTGGCGTTGGCCCTGACGGTCTATCTCTCATACCGGTTTGCCCAGCGGCTTGTGAAACTTCTGGGTCCCGACGGCACCCAGGTCGTCGTGCGGCTTTCCGCCTTCATTCTGCTGTGCATCGGCATCCAGATTCTCTGGAGTGGCGTAAGCGAGCTGGCCGGGTTGCTGCACCAGCAAAGCCGGTAGCGGCCACGGCGCAATTCTTTTGATGCTAATAACCCAGTTTCAGCATCGCGTTGGATTGGCTGTTGACCGTGCCTTTTTCCAGCCACTCCAGCGAAGCCCGGAACAGCAGCAGATGGTTCTTCTCCCACATGGCATTGTGGGAGGAACAGGCCAGGTCGATGAACACTTTCCGGGGACTGCCGATGTCGGCATAGAAGTCGCGCACCCGTTCCGGATTGACCTGTTTGTCGTTGACGCCGCTGACCATCAGGATGGGTGTGGTCATGGCCTGCACCTTGGCTTGCGTCCAGCCCCAGCCCGAAGAGGCGATGGGCGCGCGCCGCACCGCCGGGCTCCAGCCCGCGCCGGCGGGATCTGATTTCAGCATTTCCGACCAGACCGACTGGGCGGCGGCGGGATCATACTGGCCGGGACACGGTGCCTGGCGATCCCAGTTGGCGATGAATTCGTCATGGCTCTGGGTGTTGAACACCGGTCCCGGCACGGGCAGTGGCGGCGCATCGGTCTTCGCGTTGCGGTTATAGGCTGGCGCCAGCAGGATCAGCTTGGCCACCTGGCCGGGATGGTTGGCGGTCCAGCCGCCGGCGCGCGGGCCGCCTTGCGACCAGCCCACCAGGTTGAGCTTTTTCACATGCCGCAGCTTCTGGATGAAGGCGACGGCCGCGGAAATATCGTTCCAGTCCGATTCGATATTGGTGAGATTGCCCGGATAGCTTTGCGGGCAGCTGACGCCGAATTCCTTCTGCTGGTTGGGCGCGAGATTACACTTGTCGTCCATCGGCTTGGGGCGCGCCGAGCGGCCATAGCCGGTCATGTCGACAGAAAAGACGTCATAGCCGGCAGCGGCCAGATAGCCCATCCAGCTGTAATCCTGATAGGGCACGTCGAAGCTGACTTCGGCCGGAGTGCCCGCGCCATGCACGAACAGAACCACCTTGCCGCCGGCGCCATGGCGCAGAACCTTGGGCAGGGCGCGCTCACGGACGTAAAGCGTGGATTTCTGGCCCGCGATCACGGGCACCGTCGATGTCACGGTGACGGTATGGTCGCGCGCCGGAATGTCTTCGCCCCATGCCGGGCAGGCCAGCATCACCAAAGCGGCCACCGCGCAAAAACGGATCATCATCCCTCCCGTATTGTTGCGGGAAGTATGATCCGCATCGCCCACCTTAGGCAACGGGTTCTTCCCGCGCACGCCAGCGCGCTTGAAAGGGGATGGGGCCGGCGGCCAAGCCGACCGAACGCCGTAGCTGGCCCGGCCAGCGGAAGGGCTACTTATGCCCTACTTGTGATGCTGCAGCCTTGTGTTGATCAGCTGGAAGAAGACGGGAACGAAGAAGATCGCCAGCACCGTCGCCGTGATCATGCCGCCGACCACGCCGGTGCCGATGGCATTCTGGCTGCCGGCGCCCGCACCATGCGCCAGCGCCAGCGGCGTGACGCCGGCGATAAAGGCGATGGACGTCATCAGGATGGGGCGAAGCCGCAGGCGCGCGGCTTCCATGGCGGCATCGAAAGCCGATGCGCCGCGCTTCTCCGCATCCACCGCGAATTCCACGATCAGGATGGCGTTCTTGGCCGACAGGCCGATGGTGGTGAGCAGGCCGACCTGGAAATAGATGTCGTTGAACAGCCCGCGCAGGGTGGTCAGCGCCAGGGCGCCGATCACGCCCAGCGGAATGACCATCATCACCGACAAGGGAATCGCCCAGCTTTCATACAGCGCCGCAAGGCAGAGATAGATCACCAGGATGGACAGCGCGTATAGCGCCGGCGCCTGCGAACCGCTGGCTTCTTCCTGATAGGACAGGCCGGTGGGCTCGATGCCGAAGTCCTTGGGCAGTTTCTGCGCCAGTTTGTACATCTCTTTCAGCGCCGTGCCGGTGGAAATACCCGGCTGGCCCTGGCCCTGCAACTCGATGGCGGGAAGACCATTGTAGCGGGTCAACGATGCCGGGCCGATGGCCCAGGTCGAGGACGCGAAGGAGGAGAAAGGTGCCATGGTGCCATTGGCGCTTCTCACATACCAGCGGTCCAAATCCTGCGGCGTCATGCGATAGGGCGCATCGCCCTGCATGTAGACGCGCTTGACGCGGCCGCGGTCGATGAAGTCGTTGATGAAGGTGGTGCCCCAGGCGGCGCTGAGGGTTGAGTTGATGTCGGCCAGCGACACGCCCAGGGTGCTGGCCTTGTCCTGGTCGATGGCGACATGCAGCTGCGGGGTGTCGTCCAGGCTGTTGGGACGCACGCCCAGCAGCAGCGGATCCCGGTTGGCCATACCGAGAAGCTGGTTGCGCGCCGCGATCAGGGCGAGGTGGCCGGCATTGGCCTTGTCTTCCAGCTCCAGGTCGAAGCCGGTGGCATTGCCCAGTTCCTGCACCGCAGGCGGCACGATGGCGAAGACCTGGGCGTCACGATAGGGGAAGAAATGCATCATGGCGCGGTTGGCGATGGAGACCGAGGTGTTCGCGGTTCCCTTGCGCTGGGACCAATCCCGCAAATGGGTAAAAGCTATGCCGGTATTTTCGCCCGAGCCGGCGAAGGAGAAGCCCGCCACGGCAAAGACGAAGTCCACATTCGCCTTCTCCTTGTCGAGATAATATTGGGCCACATTCTGCGCCACCTTCAGCGTGTTGGGCTGCGGTGTGCCGGCCGGCAAGGTGATCAGGTTGAAGATGAAGCCCTGGTCCTCGTCGGGCAGAAAGCCGGTGGGCAGGCGGACGAACAGGACCGCCAGCACGGCCGCGATGCCGGCATAGGCGATCATGGTGGCCACGGTGTTGCGCAGGAACCAGGCGGTATGGCGCTGGTACCAGTTGCGGAAATGGTCGAAGTTGCGGTTGAACCAGTCGAAGAAGAAGCCCTGTTTCTTGTGGCCTTCCTCGCCTTCCACCGGCTTGAGCAGGGTGGCGCAAAGCGATGGCGACAGCACCAGCGCCACCATGATGGACAGCGACATGGCCGCCACGATGGTGATCGAGAACTGGCGATAGATCACGCCGGTCGAGCCGCCGAAGAAGGCCATGGGCAGGAACACCGCGGTCAGGACTAGGCCGATGCCGATCAGCGCGCCGGTGATTTCCTCCATGCTCTTGAGGGTGGCGTCGCGCGGCGCCAGCCGTTCCTCATGCATGATGCGCTCGACATTCTCCACCACCACGATGGCGTCGTCGACCAGAAGGCCGATCACCAGCACCAGCGCGAACAAAGTGAGCGTGTTGATGGAATAACCCGCCGCGGCCAGCACGCCGAAAGTGCCCAGCAGCACCACCGGCACGGCGATGGCGGGAATGAGGGTGGCGCGCCAGTTCTGCAGAAAGATGTACATCACCAGCACCACCAGGGCGATGGCTTCCAGCAGGGTCACCACCACATCGTGGATGGAAAGCCGGATGAAGGTGGTATTGTCGATGGGATAGACCATCTTCATGCCCGGCGGAAGCTGGGACCTCAGTTCCTCAGCCTTGGCCTTGACCGCGTCCACGGTCTTGAGCGCATTGGCGCCGGGCGCCAGCATGATGGGAATACCGGCGGCAGGATAGCCGTTGTAAAGGCTGGCGATGCCGTAAGAGTCCGCGCCCAGCTCGACGCGGCCGACATCGCTGAGCCGCACCACCGCGCCGGTGGTGGAGGTCTTGAGGATGATGTTGCGGAACTGCTCCGGCGTCTGCAGCTGCGACTGGGCGGTGACGGTGGCGTTGATCGTGGGCTGCGCGGCCGGCTGGGCGCCGATCTGGCCGGCCGAGACCTGCACGTTCTGCGCCTGCACGGCGGCGAACACGTCCGATGGCTGCAGGCTGTAATTGTGCAGCTTGAAGGGATCGAGCCAGATGCGCATGGCGTACTGGGAACCGAACACCTGGGTGTTGCCCACGCCGGGCACGCGCGACAGCGGATCCTGCATCTTGGAAGTGATGAAATCGGAAATGTCGATATTGGAATAGCGCCCGGTATCGTCATAGACGCCGATCACCACGATGAAGTTGGGCGTGTTCTTGGCCACCACCACGCCCAGCTGCTGCACGGCGGAGGGCAACAGCGGCACCGCCGCCTGCACCTTGTTCTGCACCTGCACCTGGGCGATGTCGGGATTTGTGCCGGCGGCGAAGGTGGCGGTGATCTGCACCGTGCCGTTGGAGTTGGACTGGGACGAGAAGTACAGCAGGTTGTCCAGGCCCGTGAGCTGCTGCTCGATCACCTGGGTGACGGAGTTCTGCAGCGAATTGGCGTCGGCGCCCGGATAGGTGGCGTTGATCACCACCGCAGGCGGGGCGATCGAGGGATACTGCTCGATCGGCAGGCTGAAGGCGGCGATGCCGCCCGCCAGCATGATCACCACGGCAATGACCCAGGCGAAAACCGGGCGATCGATGAAGAAGCGCGACAATGACATCAGTGCACCGGCACGGCGGGCTGCGGCGCCTGGGTGGCGGGCTGCGGGTTGACCGGCATGTCGGGCATCACCTTGGCCAGGCCTTCGGTGATCAGCCGGTCGCCCGGCTTGAGACCGTCCAGCACCTGCCAGTTGGTGCCGACGGCGCGTCCTGTCTTGAGCACACGCAGGCGGGCGGTGTTCTTCGCATCCACCACCAGCGCGGTGGGCTGGCCTTTCTGGTCATGGCTGATGGCGCTTTGCGGCGCCAGAATCCCGTGCGGGTCCACGCCCTGGTTGATGGTGGCGCGTACATAAAGGCCGGGCAGCAGGATGTTGTCGGGATTGGGGAAGAGGGCGCGCAACTGCACCGCGCCGGTGGCGGGATCCACCGTCACGTCGGTGAATTGCAGCTTGCCCTTCAGCGGATAGGTGCTGCCGTCATCCAGCTTCAGCGACACTTCGGTGGTGACCGGGCCGCCGGGATTGACATTGCCGGCCTGGACGGCGCGTTTCAGCGCCAGCAGCTCGGCGCTGGACTGGTCCACGTCCACATAGATGGGATCAAGCGTCGACACGGTATCCAGCGCGGCCGCCTGCTGGGCCGCCACCAGCGCGCCTTCGGTCACGGTGGAGGCGCCGATGCGCCCGGTGATGGGCGAGGTGATGCGGGTATAGTCCAGGTTGATGCGGGCGGTATCGGCATTGGCCTTGGCCTGGAGATAGGCGGCCTTGGCGTCGTCGGCGTCCTGGGGGGCGATCGCGTTCTGCTTCAGCAGGTTCGCATAGCGATCGGCTTTGGCCTTGGTGTCGGCCAATGTCGCCAGCGCGTTCTCGTATGTCGCCTTATAGAGGGACGGATCGATCTGATAGAGCGCCTGGCCCGCCTTCACGGTCGAGCCTTCCACGAACAACCGCTTCAGCACGATGCCGTTGATCTGGGGGCGGATCTCCGACACCGCGAACGGGCTGGTGCGGCCCGGCAGTTCGACCGTCAGCGTCACCGGCTGCTCGGTGATGGTGATGAAGCCCACCGCCGGCGGCGGCATCTGGTGCTGCTGCGGCCGGCCGCAGCCCGTCAGGGCAACGCCAACAGCCATGGCCAACAAAGCATGACGCAACATTCGTAACCCCCGAGATATCACTGAACAGGATGACGAACGGGAAGGACCGCCTCAGACATCCGCGACAATATAAGTGGCTCGCGGCCTTACCCCCGCGGCTCCCCTTACATATGTGCGGGTGCGAGAATTGGAAGGGTGGAATTGGACCAAAGTGCGGCCAGAGCTGATTCTACGGCGTTCGCGTTGTCAATTTGACACAAGCGAGCCTTGGCGGCGCGCCGGAGCGCCGGATCGGCAGGATATAAAGCCTGTTCGACATACCAGCCCAAATGTTTGCGGAATATTTTCAGGCCCAGCGCATCACCATAGAAATGCAGCGTGTCTGTGAAATGTTGAAGCGCGATGCCCAAACGTGAGGCAAGGCCGGGTTCGGCCATGTCCGTATGATCTTTAAGGGCATTGTCCAGGGCGCTGGCGATCCAGGGCCGGCCATAGGCGCCGCGCCCGATCATCACCGCATCCGCCCCTGACTGCGCCAGGGCGTCGCGCGCGCTTGCCGCATCGATGATGTCGCCATTGACGATCACCGGCACCCGCACCGCTTTTTTCACTTCCGCCACGGCGCGCCAGTCGGCATTGCCGCCATAGAATTGCTGGCGGGTGCGGCCATGCACGGTGATGGCTTTCACGCCCAACCCTTCGGCCAATGCGGCGATCTCGGGTGCGTTGCGGTTGCGGTCATCCCAGCCCAGCCGCATCTTCAAGGTGACGGGCCGCGCGGTGGCGTTGACCGCGGCCTCGATCAGGCGCGCGGCGAGTTCGGGTTCGCGCATCAAGGCCGAGCCCGACAGCGCCCCGGTCACTTCTTTCGCCGGGCATCCCATGTTGAAATCGATGATGTCGGCGCCCGCCTGCTCCGCCAACTTGGCGCCTCTGGCTACCCATTCCGGGGTGCGGCCCACGAGTTGAATCACCATCAGGGGCAAGCCGTCACCCACCGCCGCGCGGCGCACCACATCGGGCCGGCCGCGGGCGAAGCTGTCACAGGCGACCATCTCGGTGGCGACATAGGCGGCGCCGCAGGCCGAAGCGATGCGCCGGAAAGGAAGGTCGGAGACGCCCGTCATGGGCGCGGTCAGCACCCGCCCCGGGATCGTCACCTCACCGATTTTCAAGCTGGATGGCATGGGGCGGGACATAGCCCCGCACCCAACCTTTGTCGAGGTCACTCAGGAGGCAGCCCGATGAATTTGTCCCGACCCGCCAATATGCGTTTCCAGCTCTTTGGGGTTGCTGTGCAGGGTCACGTCGCCCGAGCCGCCGATCGAAATTTTCGCCACCTCGCTGGGCGCGATGTCCACATCGCCATGGCCGCCGATACGCACGTCGGCGTTCTTGGCGGTCACCGCGCCAAAATCGGCCCGCCCCGATCCTCCGATAACGATCCTGATGTCATCGATGGCGCCTTTCGCGCGGATCGTGCCTGATCCGCCGATATTCGCTCTGGCTTCGCGCGCGGTGATCTGGTCCAGGTCCATGTCGCCCGATCCGCCGATGGCGAGCTTGATGGTCTCGAGTTTGGCGTTGTTGGCCCGGACCTTGCCCGCGCCGCCGATATCGATCGAAACATCCGCCTGATTGAGATTGTTGATCGTCAGGTCTCCGCCGCCCTCGAGCGCGAACTTGCGGAATTCGCGTCCCGGCAGCGTGAGGGTGACGCCGCTGGTGCGGTCGCGCCAGCCGCGGCAATCCAGCTCGATGTTTCCGTCACGGATGCGCAGATGCGCCAGAACCTGCGGGTCGCCGGCCGCATGGAGCTTGTCGCTGCCGCCAGGCGCGTAGGTCGCCGGCGACAGGACAGCCAAACCCATCCGGTCGCTGCCATCCCAGTCCAGATCGCGCACGGCGGCATTGGCGCCTGGAACCGCTTCACAGCGCGGCCGGCCATCGAACAGCGAAAAATCCTCCAGGCCGCCGAAATCCTTGCCGCCGATGGCGGCAGCGGCGCCGATGCAGGCCGCGGAACCCGTCAGGCCGATGACGGCGACGATCGCAAGCTTGTGAACCATGATGTCTTCTCCTCAGTTCCCGTTCAGCCGCCCGCCGCGACATTGTGGATGCGGCCCGAGCCGCTGATATGGGTTTCCAGCTGCCTGGGGCTGGTGTGCAGGTTCACATCGCCCGAACCGGCGATATGGATGTCGGCCTCGTCGCTCGGCGCGATATCGGTGGTGCCGCTGCCGGCGATGTGCACCATGGTGACCTTTGCCGCCACCTGGCCCATGTCGACATCGCCGGAGCCGGCGATATGGATGTCGGCATGTTCCACCTTGCCGTCCGCCTTGACGGAGCCGGAGCCCGCGATGCTCACCTCGAGCATCATCTGGTCGAGCTTCTGCAGGGCGAGATCGCCATGGCCGGCAATGCCGAATTTCCGGAATTCCTGACCGGGCAGGGCGATCGTCAGATTGTTGGTGTCCTGGTGCCAGCCACGGCAGTCGAATTCGATGTTACCATTGCGTACCCTGAGATGCGCCAACAGTTGCGGATCGCCGCTGGCATGCACCTTGTTGTCGGTGCCCGGCGTCCAGGTGGCATGGCCGCCGACCGACAGGCTGACACGGTCGCTGCCGTCCCATTCCAGATCGCGGCTGGTGGCGTTCGCGTTCGGCACGGCCTCGCAGTGCGGGTAGTCCAAATCCATGCCGTCGGCAAAGTCAAAGTCCTTTCCGCCGATGGCGGCAGCGGCGCCGATAAAGGCGGCCGAGGTGGTCAGGCCGATAAGAGCGACGAGAGCGAGCTTGTGCATGACGTTTCTCCTTTTAGAGGGATGCGTTGGCGGAATCGAACAGGCGGAAATGCAGGCGGGCATAACGGATCAGGAGCTTGGCGATCGCTTCCATGATCAAAAGCAGCAGCGCGCCGCCGCCGATGGCGCCGCTGATCAGGCCCAGCGCGATCAAGAGCTGCATCCCGGCATTGCCCATCACCCCATGCCAGCCGAACGGCAGGAGGTTGAACAAAAGGAAGGTGCCGCCCACGACGCAAGCCAGGCAGGCCACCGACAGGCCGAAAAAGACCGCGGCCAGGGCGCACAGGAACGGCAGCAGGATGATGAAGTCGATGGTGGCCAGTCCCAGAAGCGCCAGCACCACGCCCAGGAAATTGCCGGCACTGCGGTTCTGTTCCCAGCGGCGGAAGCCGGCTTCGGCGCGCAATTCGCGCGCCAGCCGCGCCGGATCGCCCAATGCGGCCGCCACTTCATCCTCGGTGCGGCCATCGGCGGCGCCATCGGTGAAATGGCTGTCATAGTCACGCAGGATGTCGTCGATATCGGAGTGGTGCAGGCCGGAAAGGCCGTCGCGCAGCTGCGCCATGAAATGTGCGCGGTTCATGTGGCATCTCCCAGAATTTTGCGCACGGCCCCTTCGAAAGCGAGCCAGTCGGCGACCTGCGTCTTGAGCGCCAGGGCGCCGCTTTTCGTGATCTTGTAATATTTGCGCGGCGGGCCGCTGCCGGACTCCTGCAGATAGGTCGTGACCAGCCCGTCATTCTGCATCCGGCGCATCAGGGGGTAGATGGTGCCCTCGCCCATGCCCACGGCCTCGGCCATGAGGATGGCAATGTCATAGGCGTAGTTGTCGCCTTTGGAGAGCAGCGCCAGGACGCACATCTCCAGCACGCCTTTTTTCAATTGGATCTGCAGTGATTCACCCATAGCTATTGTCTATCACACGGTACCTTGCTGTGCAAGGTACTATTTTTCATTTCCGGGGCCTTAAGGCTTTGGCGGCTAAAAAGAGGCCATGAGCCTGATAAGCCTCGCAAAAACCAAGCTGACAAGCCTTACGGCTCGCAGCCTGAAGGCGCGGCCGGCGCGTCTTCTGGGGCTCAAGCCCGTGGCCAGCATCAGTTTTGACGACTTTCCCAGGAATGCCTGGACGGAAGGCGGCCCGGTGCTGGCGCGCCATGGCGTGCGCGGCACGTATTACACGGCCGGCGGCTTCTGCGGCCGTGTCATGGACGGCACCCTCTTTTATGACGAGGCCGACCTGAAGGCTCTGGCGGCGGCGGGGCACGAAATCGCCTGTCACGGTTTCGCCCATCAGCCAACGCCAGGTCTGACGACAAGTGAGCTGGCGGCGGACACCGACCGGAACCGCGAATTCCTCAAGCCGTTCCTGGGTGGCGAAGCGCCGGTGAGCTATGCCTTTCCCTTTGGCAGGGTCTCGCCGCGCACCAAGCGTTTCTTTGCCCCGCGCTTTTCCTCAGCGCGTGGCGTGCATCCCGGGATCAATGCGGGCCGCGTCGACCTGGCGCAGCTCAACACCATCTCGCTGGAGAAGCGCTGCTGGAATGAAAAGGCGATTCAAACCGCCATCCAGCGCGCGCTGCACGATCATGGCTGGCTGATCTTCTATACCCATGATGTGTCGGACGCGCCCAGCGAATATGGCTCGACACCGGCGATGCTGGATTGGGCATTGTCGCGGGTTGCGCAAGCGCGCATTCCGGTCCTGCCGGTGCGCGAGGCGCTTGCGGTTGCGTTAGGCGCCTAAGGCCTTCGCTTGAATTCCGGAAATGGTTGCGGTGGGCGTGATGCCTTCGGCGTCGAACTTCACATGAATGACCGACGGCAGTCCTGACGCCTGCGCTGCCTGGAAGGCGGGCGCGAAATCCGCGGTCTTTTCCACCGTCGCGCCAAATCCGCCGAAGCTTCTTGCCATGGCGGCGAAATCGGGATTGCGCAGATCGGTGCCGCTGACCCGGCCGGGATATTCGCGCTCCTGATGCATGCGGATGGTGCCCAAGGTGGAATTGTCCAGCACCACAGCGATGATCGGCAGTCCGTATTGCGCGGCGGTGGCCAGTTCCTGGCCGTTCATCAGGAAATCGCCGTCGCCATTGACGGCGACCACGGTCCGTTCCGGATAAAGCGCCTTCATCGCCACCGCGGCCGGCATGCCATAGCCCATGAAGCCGCACACCGTGCCCATCTGGGTGTTGAAGCGGCGGAAACGATAGAAGCGGTGGATCCAGCCGGCATAGTTGCCCGCGCCATTGCAGATGATGGCGTCGTCCGGCAGATGACCCCGCAGCCAGACCATGATCTCCGACAGGTTGACGGCACCGGGTTGCGGCAGCGGCTTTTCCGACCAGTCCAGATAATCATGATGCGCGGCTGCCACGTCATGGGCGGTGCGGCGGGGCTTGAGGCCGGCAAGCGCCTCGGCAAACGCCTGCGGCGCGGCATGAATCGCCAGATGTGGGCGATACACCCGGCCCAGCTCTTCGGCGCCCGGATAGGCATGCACCAGTTTCATTTGCGGACCCGGAATGTCGAACAGGGTATAGCCCTGGCTGGTCAATTCGTTGAGGCGCGCGCCCACAGCGATCACCAGATCGCTGGCCTTCACCCGCGCCACCAGTTTGGGATTGGCGCCAAGCCCCAGATCGCCGGCGTAATTGGGATGAGCGGGATGGAAATGATGGGCGCGGCGGAAGGAGGTGCAAACCGGGACACCAAACTTTTCCGCAAATTGGGCAATCTGCCCCAGCGCGGCTTCGCTCCAGCGCCCGCCGCCCAGGATCAGCATGGGGCGTCGGCTTTCCGCCAACAGTGCTTCCAGCGCCGCTATCTGCGCCAGGCCGGGGGCGGTTTCGACCGCTTCGACAAAAGGCGCATCCGCCGACTGCGACGGCAAGGGCAGCATGTCGTGGGGCAAGGACAGCACCACCGGCCCCTGGCGTCCGGCCAGCGCGGTTGAAAAGGCGCGGCCCACCATCTCGCCCATGCGCTCGGGCTCGTTGATCTCGGCCACCCATTTGGCCATGCCGCCAAAGAAGGCGCGATAGTCCATTTCCTGGAAGGCGTCGCGGCCGCGATTTTCCCGCTCCACCTGGCCCACGAACAGGATCATGGGGGTGGAATCCTGCTGGGCGATGTGGATGCCGCCGGATGCATTGGTGGCGCCGGGTCCGCGGGTGACAAAGCAGATGCCGGGCCGCCCGGTCTGCTTGCCATAAGCCTCCGCCATCATCGAGGCGCCGCCTTCATTGCGGCAGACGATGATCTTGATGCCGCTGTCATGCAGTGCATCCAGCACCGGCAGATAGGATTCGCCCGGCACGCAGAAGACATGGGCGACGCCCTGGATGCGCAGCTGGTCCACCAGCACCTGTGCAGCGGTGCGGGTGGCGACATCAGCGTGAATGGTCATCCGAACAGGACTTTCTCGGTATAGGCGAGGTCGCCCAGCATGGGGCGGTGCGGCCCCTTGAAATAGCGCGGTTCCTTGCCTTCGGCATAATGTGACAAGTGGCCTTCCATGTCACCATCAATCAGGAAGCCCAGGGAACCGCGGCGCAGGAAATATTTGGCCAGCGCCGGCGCACAGCGGCGGAATTCATCGGGCGAACGGGTGAACATCACGTCCATCACCGGCACCGGCGGCCTCGCCAGCATGCGCGGCTTGAACACAAAGGGCGAGACGGCGCCATCTTTCTCCACCACCAGGCTGATCCAGCCCAGCTTGCGGTGATCTCGGAGCAGTTGCGCCTCCGGCAGGTCATCGGGAATGTTTTCGCTGACAGCCCCTCGGCCTGGCAGGGCGAAGACGGCGCTGCGGCCGAAATTGTAGGGTATGAAGCCCTGCGCCTTGAGCGTGCGCCAGGTATGCGGCGCGGGCGAGGCGTTGAGGTAGGTGACATGCTTCAGCTTGGTCGCCACCCCGATCAGCAGGGTGGAATGGGTGCGCCATTGCGGCTCGACATACCAACTGGACAGATTGGCGACGATCCGGTCACCGCGCCGTGACGAGATCAGCAGGATCACGCCCACCGGACCCACGCCGCCATCCAGCAGATAGCCGTAGCGCGGCACGCCCTCGACCGCGGGCAGCTTTTGCCAGCGGGCAAAACCGTCGATCCAGTAGTTGCGGCGGGACGTGGGGAAGCCGCGGGCCAGGAGGTCGGCCAGCCCGTCCAGGTCGCTGTCGGCGATCGGGCGACAGCGGACGCGGCTGACCTGCTGCGGCTCAACGGTCACGGGTAAAAGGTCCCTCGTTTCAACCCTTTATGCGGCATTTGCCATTAGCGGATCGTTAAAGTGCAAAGGGCTAGATTTCGGCAGGAATCCCAAGGGGCTGGCCATGAGCGTCGAGACCATCGTCCGTGCCGAGTTCGAACAGGTGGCGCGCGAGCAGGACAAGGTCCTGAGCGGCCTGACCGACGATACGGTGCTGCTGGAATCGGGGCTGGATTCGCTTTGCTTCGCCATCATCGTGGCCAGGCTCGAAGACCAGCTGGGCGTGGACCCTTTCACCGCATCGGAAGACGTCTATTTTCCCGTGACCCTGGGCGACTTCATCAAATTCTACAAAGATGCCAGCGCGGCCTGAAACCTTGCGCACCGCCATCGCGGGCGGCGCGGCGCGGCTGTTCGGCCGCCATCACGCGGTTTCCTTGGCCGCGATGGGCCGCGTTCTGGATGCCGATCTGACCGGCGCCCATGTCCTGCTGCGCACCCGCGACCAGCTGTTTGCCGCCCTGGCCCTGATCGAACTGGACGGAATTGCCGCGCGTATCGTCATCGCCCCGCCGGACGTGAAGGCGGAGCATTTGCCTTCGGTCATCGAGCGCGCCGCGATCGACGTTGTAGTGGGCGAAGATCCGGCGCTGGCAGTTGAAAGCGTCCGGTTTGAGCAGGTGCATCTGCGGGGAGAAGGCCCGGTTATTCTGCCGTCGTGCAAGACCGAATGGGTATTGTTCACCTCCGGCACCACCGGCGTGCCCAAGATGGTGGCGCACGGCCTGCAAGGCCTGAGCGGGGCGATCCAGCCGGCCGCGAGCCATGGCATCGTCTGGGGCACTTTCTATGACATCCGCCGTTATGGCGGGTTGCAGATCCTGCTGCGCGCGCAGCTGGGCCGGGCGCCGCTGATCCTGTCCGACGCGGACGAAAGTGTGGCGGACTTTCTGAGCCGCCTGGGAAGCCATGGCGTCACCCACCTGACCGGCACGCCGTCGCATTGGCGCCGCGCCCTGATGAGCCCGGCCAATGCGGCGATCGCGCCGCGTTATGTCCGCCTGTCGGGCGAGATCGCCGACCAGGCCATTCTCGGCGGCCTGAAGACGCGTTTCCCCGATGCGGCCATCGGCCATGCCTATGCCTCGACCGAGGCCGGCGTGGGTTTTGAAGTCACCGATGGATTGGAAGGCTTTCCGGCGTCTTTCATCAATCGCCCGGGTCCGGTCGAGATGAAGGTCGCCGACGGCACTTTGCACATCCGTTCGCCGCGCACCGCCAGCCAGTATGGCGGCGGCGGCGAACTGAGGAATGACGGCTGGGTCGATACCGGCGACATGGTCGAACTTCGTGGCCAGCGCTATTTCTTTGCCGGCCGCACCGGTGGCATCATCAATGTCGGCGGTCTGAAGATAAATCCTGAGGAAGTGGAGGCGGTGATCAACCGCCATCCCGGCGTCGCGCTCTCGCGAGTCTCGGGCCGCAAAAACCCCATCACCGGCGCCATCGTCATCGCCGAAGTGGTGCTGGCGGATGCCGCCAATGACAATGCCAGCTTCAGGCAGGCCATCCTGGACGCCTGCCGCGATAAACTGCCGGCCTTCAAGGTGCCCGCCATGCTGCGCTTCGTGCCGGCGCTGGAACTGACGGCGGGCGGAAAGCTGTCGCGTCATGCGTAATGTGCTGGTCAGCGGGGGTACGCGCGGCGTGGGGCTTGCGGTCGCCCGCAAGCTGGTGAAGGACGGTTTTACCGTCCATGCCGTCGGCCGCAAGCAAAGCGACGCACTGGACAAAGCGATCGCGGAAGCGCCGGTGGGTCGGTTCAACTTCGTGCCCTTCGATCTTGCCAATGTCGATGCGATCCCCGATCTGATCCGCGAGATGAAGGCCCTGCACGGTCCCTTCTACGGCCTTGTCAACAATGCCGCGCTGGGCACCGACGGTCTTCTGTCCAACATGCGCAATTCCGACATCGAGAAACTGGTGAAGCTCAATACCGTGTCCCCCATCATCCTGACCAAATATGTGATGCGGGCGATGATGGCGGCGGGCGAGGGCCGCATCGTCAATATCAGCTCCGTCATTGGGTTCACCGGCTATAGCGGGTTGTCGGTCTATGGCGCGACCAAGGCCTCCATGCTGGGCTTCACCCGGTCTCTGGCGCGGGAAGCGGGCCGGCTGGGCGTGACGGTCAATGCCGTGGCGCCGGGCTTCATGGAAACCGAGATGACGCAGAGCATGACGCAGGATCAGCGCGACAAGATCGCCGGCCGCGCGGCGCTCAAAAGGCTGGTGGATGTGGAAGACGTCGCGAACGCCGTGTCGTTCCTGATGAGCGATGCTGCTCGCAATATCACGGGCACGGTGATGACGGTTGATGCGGGCAATACCGCTTAACCCAACCGTCATGGCCGGGCTTGACCCGGCCATCCATGACATGTGTTAGAGGTTCAGAGCGCTTCGCACCGAAGCAGGCCAGGCGCTGATCTTGGCGCCATGGGTGACGAACAGCGCCACCGCCAGTCGGTCCATGCCGAAGGCGACGCAGCCGGTGTGCAGCACTTCGCCGGCCTGGTTGTGCAGGCCCCAGACCTCGCCGAAATGCTCCTTGTGATAGTTGAAGCTCATGCAGGCGGTGGGCGATTGCGTGGAGCGCACCGGCACCAGTAGTTCGAACTTCAGCGCGTCGGCGCGCTGTTGGGTGGCCATCATGGTGCCGACCCGGCCGAAGAAGGGATCATTGGCGACATCGACCGTGTAAGGCAGGCCGATGACATCGGCGATGCCCTTGGCGCGCTCGATCCAGGGATCGCGGAATTCCTGGATCTGCTGCGGCGTGCCGATGCGGACATATTCGCGCATGCGGAAGCTCTGGAAGCGGTCCACCTGGCGCGACGGTTCATGGCGGAAACAGTCGGCGGCGACGTCGAAGACATAGCCATCATCGGGCACCATGCCGCGCTCGGCGGCGATGGGGTAGATCGGATAACAGGCTGCCGGCGCCAGCACCAGGTCGGACGGCTTGAGGTCTTCGGTCCAGTCGCCGCCTTCCTCATGCTTGTTGGCCGAACGGGCGATTTCGCGGTCGGTGCCGGCCAAGGTCGAAACCGCGCCGATCAGGTTGGGAAAGCTTTGCAGATAGCCCTGCTTCTCCAGCGAGGCGCGCGGCATCACCGGCGCGAAGCGGAACACTTCCGCTTGGTCCGGGCGATGGCGCGAGATCAGCGCCGCCAGCGCCTCGACCACGCTTTCGTAGACGCCGGTGCGGCCATAGACGCCATCCACGCCCGACGGCAGGAAAAGCTGCGACACGGTGGGATGAAGATGCTCCGGCTCGAAATGATGGTCGCAGCAGCTGTGCGCAACCGGCGTGGCGATGTTCATTTTCAATCCCGAATGGAAGAAGGAATATCGGACAGGATGGTGGAATTGGTCAGGCTGGACAGGATGCGGTCATTGTTGATCATGATGGGCGAAGACAGGATGTCTCGCAGGCTGCGGCCGATGCTGACATCGGTGTCGTTGCGATAGCCGGAAAGTCCGGTGGCGCGCATGGCGTTCATCACCGTCTCGACCGCCAGTTCCGACGCGTCCACCTTCAGAAGGTTGATCGCGGTCTGGAAATCGATCGCCGACAGCGCCCTGGGATCGTGCGCGATCGCTTCATAGCGGTCCAGGGTGGCGGCGATCAGGGCGCGCAGGGAACGCAGCTTGGCCAGCGCCTGGGTGAAATGCGGCACCCCGGGCGGCAGGGCGCCCGCGCGTTGCGCCTTGCGCATGAATTTCTTGGCGCGTTCCACCGCGCCGGCGGCGATGCCGGCCCAGTTGCCGGACCACATCAGATGCGAGGCGGGCACCATGGTCTGGCTGTGAATCACGCCATAGGGAACGGGCAATATCTGGTCGGGACTGCCCACGGCCTTCAGGCTGAAGCCCGCGCTGCAGGTGCCGCGCATGCCCAACGTGTCCCAGCCGCCGGTCTTTTCCAGGGCATAATTCTTCTTTTCGAACACCACCAGGACCTGGTCGCTGGCATCGGACTTGGCGGCGCGGCGGGCGGTGGTGACCACGGCGTCGGCTTCGGCGCCATAAGAGATCACGCTGGCGTCGCGCACCAGCACGATGCGGCCATCGGTCTGTTCCACCGGCGCTTCGGACGAACGCACATTGCCGCCGCCCTTGCCTTCGGTGGTGGAAGAGGCGAGCAGCAACTGGTCGGACAGCATGCGGCCCATGAAATCGCGGTGCCACGGACTGGCCATGCCGTGATAGGCGATACAGGCCGCCTTCACCTGATGCATGGCGTAGATCATGCCGGTGGAGGAGCAGGCGCGGCCCAGCGTGTAGCAGACATCCACCACGTCAGCGATGCCGGCCGCTTCGCCGCCCAACGCGGCGGGCACCATGATGCCCAGCAGTTTTTCGGCCTTCAGCGCCTCTAGCGCTTCCTGGGGAAAGCGGCTTTCAGTGTCCACCACGCCGGCATGGGCGGCCGCCACGTCTGCTGCGCGCGCCGCCCGGACACTGAGGGGTTCAGGGACGGGCAGCGGCGAGACAGTCTGGGCGGTCTTCGGCATGGCGTGCTCTGAAAAATTGTTGCGGCAGAATAAGATTCAAAACTGAAGCAAGGGTGAACTTGGGCAGTCTTGGTAAGTGATGTCTTAACGCCGTCCACGCGAAACCAATGCTTTACTTGCCGCCACTAGATTGCGGCCTTCAGGAGCCCGCCCATGACGTCCGCCAGGGACCGTATCGTCGCCATCGCCTGCCGCATGCTGCTCAAGCGCGGCGTGGCGGCCATTCCGGGATCGGAAGACAATCTGCGCGAGGCCGGCCTGACCTCGCTCGACATGGTCAATCTGATGCTGGCCATCGAGGCGGAGTTCGACATCGAGATTCCCCAAAGCGCGATGACGCCCGACAATTTCGACACCGTCATGGCCATCGACGCCCTGGTTTCGGTCACGCAGAAAGCGGCCTGATGCTTCGCCAGAAGCATCGGAAAGGAAAATAAATGCCGCTGGACCGACACGCCCGCCGCTTCCTGGAGATGCTGGCCGCCGCCGGCGAGGCCCGGGGCCGCTATGGCGATGTGGAAGAGCGCCGCGCCGCCCTTATCAATCTGGCCGATCTGGTGGACCCGCCGGGGACGCTGGAAATCGGCGGGGTGCGCGACCACCTGATGGCCATCCGCGACAGTGGCGGCGGCGATGGTCACATCACCTTGCGTGTCTATTCGCCCCTGGGCGAGCCCCAGCGCGTGCTGCCGGGCATTCTGTTCTTCCATGGCGGCGGCTGGGTGGCCGGCAGTCTCGAAACCCATGACGGGCTCTGCCGCAGGCTTTGCAACGAGACCGGCTGCCGGGTGATCTCGGTGGACTACCGGCTGGCGCCCGAGCATCCCTTTCCATTTGGTCTGGCCGATGCGGTCGCGGCGCTGGGTCATGTGAGCCGCCATCCCAACCTGTTCGGCATCGATCCCGCGCGGCTGGGCGTGGCCGGCGACAGCGCCGGCGGCACGCTCGCCGCCGTGCTTTGCCGGATTGCGCGGGATGCGGGCGGCCCCAGCATCGCCTTTCAGCTTCTGCTCTGCCCGATCCTGGATGTGCATGGCGAATCCGCCGCCCGCAACCAACTGGCGGAGGGCTATTTCCTGGACAGCGAGACCCTGCGCCGCGACCTGGAGCTTTATGTGCCGGCCGGCGCGGAATTGTCGGACCTCAGACTATCGCCGCTTCGCGCCGAGGAATTCGCCGGCCTGCCGCCGGCTTTCATCCATACCGGACAGTTCGATCCCTTCAGCGATGAGGGCGAGGATTACGCCCAGCGCCTGGGCGGCTTCGGTGTGGCGGTGCATGGCCGCGCCCATCCGGGCATGATCCATTATTTCTACTGCATGCCGCGCATGATTCCCTACGCGCTGGACGCCATGCGCATCATCGGCGGCGAGATCCGTTACGCCGTTAACCTGCCGCCGCTGCCGGACCGGCGCAGTCACAGGCGGATCAGGCCGGAATTGATCCGGGCATAAAGTCCCGCATCCAGCGGCACATAGCCCTCGCCGCAATCGGCATAAAGCGGATCCGCGATCATGGCGGGGTCAAAGCCGTCCTCCGCCAGAAGCTGCTTCTTCTGCTTGAAGGTTTCGGTGATGGCCAGCGAAGAGACGATGCGCAGAAAGACCGGACGGGCATAGCCGGGCAGGCGCCCGGCCATGTGCGTGCGGAACGCGCCCAGGTCGAAATCCTCCGCCACTTCCAACGCGGCCATGCCGCATCGGCCGCCATGGCCCTGCACGGCGACGCCATAGATGTTAGCGGCCTTCACGCCCGGCGCGCCGGCCGCCGCAGCCGCGACTTCCGTGGTGGCGACATTCTCGCCCTTCCAGCGGAAGGTGTCGCCGATCCGGTCCATGAAATAGAAAAAGCCCTGTGCATCCTGGCGCATCAGGTCGCCCGAGCGCACCCAGGCGTCGCCCGGCTTGAACATATCGCGCAGGATCTTCTTCTCGGCGGCGGCCGCGTCGGTATAACCCTCGAAACGGGCCGCGCCGCCGGCGATCTTGCCGATGGCTTCGCCGGTTTCGCCGCGCGCCACGGCAATGCACAGCCCGTCGGGCCCGCGCGGGGGCAGGCCGGTCGCGGCATCGAAGCTGACGATGGCCGTGGGAAAACGATGCGCCAGGAAGGCGGGAATGCGGCCGATCGCGCCGGGCTTGCCCTCGACATTGTAGAGCGAGAAATTGCCTTCGGTGGCGGCATAGAATTCCAGGATCTGCGGGATGGCGAAACGCTCCTGAAAGGCTTCCCACACATCGCCGGAAAGGCCGTTGCCCACCGCCAGCCGCAGGCTGTGCGCCGGCACGTCACCCTGACCGGCCAGAAGATAGCGGCACAACTCGCCGATATACTGAAAGATGGTGGCGCCGCTTTCGGCCACATCGCGCCAGAAAGCGGTTGCTGAGAATTTCTCGCGCAGGATCACCGCGCCGCCGCCGACCAGCGCCGCACCCGAGGCCACCACCCCGCCCACGCTGTGATACATGGGCAGGCAGTTGTAGAGCCGGTCGGAAGCCGTGGCGCCCGTCATGCCGGCGAACCAGTGGGTCCAGCTCATCACCCGGCGATGGCTGACATGGGCGGCCTTGGGCAGGCCGGTGGTGCCGGAGGTGTAGATCAGCAAAGCGCGGTCGTTGAGCGTGACCGCGCGCTGCTCCGATGCCGCCAGCGGCGTACCCGGGAAGCCTTCCAGAAGCTGGCGGAAGGCCGGTCCATAGCGCCAGATCTTTGCCGGACTGTCGATGCCCTGGGCGAGGTCTTCGGCGGCGATGATGTGCCTGGGCGCGGCGACCCCGATGCAGTGCGCGAGCGCTTCGCCTTTCAGATTGGTGTTCAGCAGCGCCACAATGCCGCCGATGCGGGTGATGCCCAGCCAGATCGCCAGATAGTCAGGGCAATTGGCCATCAGCAGGCAGACCGTATCGCCTTTCTCGATGCCTTGGGCGCACGCCCAGCGCGCGATCCGGTTGGCGCGCGCCGCCAGTCCGGCATGGCTCAGGCTTTCGCGCGAGCCCAACAGCGCCGGCGCGTCGCCGAAGCGTGCGCCCAATTCTTCCACAACAACCGGAAATGTGCGGGTGCCTGCGTTTTCGATTCCCGCCGTGAGTTCCAGCGCGCGCAGCCACGCCTTGGAAGCCGAAATGTCTTTCCTGGCGAAAGGCTTTGTCATGCGTGTCTCGAATTGAAACGGTCCGCGGATCCCGCGAACCGGCAGAATATCCCGCTTTGCGTACAAGCCGCGTTAATGCACAGGGCCTGCCACTGCGTTATTGCGCCGAGATTTTGTTAATCCCCGCGGGCCTAGAATGGCTTTCCACTTCCCAGGTCCGTCATGCGCGACGAAACGCTTGCATTGCACGCCGGCTTTGACGCCGATCCCGCGACCAGGGCGGTGGCGGTGCCGATCTACCAGACGGCGGCCTATCAATTCGATTCCGCCGATCAGGGTGCGGCGCTCTTCAATCTGGAAGAGGACGGCTATCGCTACAGCCGCATCGCCAATCCGACGGTCAAGGTGCTGGAAGATCGCGTCGCGGCGCTGGAAGGGGCGGCCGGCGCGCTGGCCACGGCGTCGGGACAGGCGGCGCTCTATTATGCGTTCGCCAATGTGGCGCGAGCCGGACAGAATATCGTCTCGGTGCCCCAGCTTTACGGCACCACCCATACGCTGCTGCACAATGTCCTGCCGGACCAGGGTGTGGAAGGCCGCTTTGCCGCGGACGACAGCGCCGAAGCGCTGGCGGCCCGCATGGACGACAATACCGCCGCGGTGTTCTGCGAGACCGTGGGCAATCCGGCCGGCAATATCTGCGACATCGCGGCAATCGCCCGCATGGCGCGTGCGCGCGGCGTGCCGCTGATCGTGGACAATACGGTCGCCACGCCGGTGCTGCTGAAGCCGGCCCGTCATGGCGCCGACATCATCGTGCATTCGCTCACCAAATTCATGGGTGGCCATGGCAGCGCCATGGGCGGCATGCTGGTGGATGCAGGGACGTTCGACTGGATGGCGCACGGGCCACGGTTTCCGCAGTTCACCACGCCGGACCATTCCTATCATGGCCTGGTCTATGCCGAGCGCTTCGGCAAAGGCGCCTTCGTCGCCCGCGCCCGCAGCGTCTATCAGCGCAACACTGGCGCGATCCTGTCGCCGATGAGCGCCTTCCTGCTGCTCCAGGGGATCGAGACGGTGGGCCTGCGCGTCGAGCGCCATGTCGAGAATGCCAAGGCGGTGGCTGAGTTCCTGGCCGGGGATGGCCGTGTGGCCTGGGTGAATTATGCCGGCTTCACCGAAAGCCCCTATCATGCGCTGGCGCAGAAATATCTGGGCGGCCGCGTGCCGTCGCTGCTGACTTTCGGCGTGAAGGGCGGCTTTGAAGCCGGCAAGCGTTTCTATGACGCGCTGGGCCTGATCAAGCGGCTGGTCAATATCGGCGACGCCAAGTCGTTGGCCTGCCATCCCGCCTCCACCACCCATCGCCAGATGCCGGAAGCCGAACAGCGCAAGGCCGGCGTCACCCCGGAAACCATCCGCCTGTCGGTGGGCATCGAACACAAGGACGACATCATCGCCGATCTGGACCAGGCGCTTGCCGCCGCCATGCGCAGCCAGCTGCGGGTCGCGCCATGAGCCGGGTCGAACAATTCCTGCTCGGCAGTGGCCATAACCGGGCCTGCATTCATGTCGGGTTGGTCAACAACATGCCTGACGCGGCGATGCGCGCCACCGAGCTGCAGTTCGCCCGCCTGCTGAAGGAAGCGGCCGGGTCGCTGGACGTGCGGCTGCGGCTTTTTTCCATGCGCTCGATCCCGCGCGACGAGCAGACCCGCTCACGCATGGCCGGCTTCTATGACGATGCCGCCTTCCTGCAGGCGGCCAATGTCGACGCCCTGATCATAACCGGCGCCCAGCCCGGCGCCGCCGACCTGCGGGACGAGCCTTATTGGGCGGAACTGGCGCATCTCATCGACTGGGCCGAGATCGGCACCATTTCGACCCTGTTCTCATGCCTCGCCGCCCATGCCGCGGTGCTGCGGCTGGACGGCATCGGTCGCCGGCCGCT
>DATAWO010000072.1:0-2231 GCA_036267165.1 Rhizomicrobium sp.
AGAATGCCGCCGACCCCAATGTGGCGGCGCAGACCGCAGCCCAAATGGCCGCCGCTCAGATGACCGCGGCCCAGATTACCACGCCACAGGCCCCGCAGCAGGCCGCCGCCAACGACGATGCTCCCGACGATGAAGACAATGGCACGGTGACCGGCGCCGCCAAGCCCGGGACGCGAACCGCACCACAGGCTCCATCTTCAGCCGCGGCGTCAGACCCGGCGAATCCCGCACCATCCAGTTCTGCCACACCCCAGAGCGCGGCCGCCGCGGCCCAGGCCGCTATCCAGGGCGCGGGTAAAAACGCCAACTCCAATAATACTTCGGCGAACGCCGCCGGCGACAACACTTCCGGCCCTGACAAGCCGGCCAAGACCGCCGACAATAACGCTGCGCCGCAAGTCCAGCCTCAACAGGCGCAGCAACAGCCCCAGCCGCCGCAAGCGCCCGCAACGTCCACGGCCGCGTCCGCGATTCCCGCCAACACGATGCCGGTCCAGGCCGGCGGCACACATAATGTGGCGGCTGCGGTTCAGGTTCAGGCCCAGTCCGCGGCCCAGCCCACGCCCGATGTGAACAGCCTGGCGGTGTCGATCGCCGCCCGTTCGCAGGGCGGCGCCAAGGAATTCACCATCCGGCTTGATCCGCCGGAGCTTGGCCGGGTGGATGTGCGGCTTTCAATTGATGCCACCGGCAAGACCGAAGCGCATCTCACTGCCGATCAGCCTGAAACCCTGAACCTGCTGCAAAAGGATTCCGGCACTCTCACCCAGGCGCTACGCAATTCCGGCCTGGATGTGTCGCAAAGCGGTTTGAATTTCTCGCTGCGCGGCCAAAACAGCCAGGCCGGCAATGACAATGGCGGCCAGGCGCGCAGCCCGCGCTCCAGCCTGGCAGCCACGCAAGTCCTGGACGCGGCGCAGAGTGCTTCCAGCATCACCTACACCGGCGGCGGGGATCAGACCCGCCTGGATATTCACGTTTAAAGGCAAAAACCATGAGCACCGTCAGCCCCACCTCTTCCACCACCGCCGCCACCAGCAGCACCAGCGGCAACGCGATGCAGCAGCTGTCGGGCAATTTCGACACCTTCCTGCAGCTTCTCACCACCCAGTTGCAGAACCAGGATCCCACCAGCCCGATGGACACCAATCAGTTCACCCAGCAGCTGGTCGAATACAGCCAGGTCGAACAGCAGATTGACACCAACACCAACCTGACGACCCTGATCAGTCAAGGCACCAGCCAGAGCGCGGCCTATGCCACGTCCTATCTCGGCAAAACCGTCACGGTCTCGGGCGGTCAGGGCGCGCTGACCGACGGCGAAGCGAGCTGGAATTACAATCTGGGCGCGGCGGCGGCCTCGACCGTCCTCTCCGTCACCAATTCCAGCGGCCAGACCGTCTATAACGGCGCGGGCGCGACCGCCCAGGGCAACAACAGCTTCAACTGGAACGGCGAAGACAACAACGGCAACCAACTGCCCGACGGCACCTACACCTTGAACGTGGCGGCCTCGGATAGCAGCGGCAACGCCATCACCAGCACAGTCACCTCCAGCGGCCAGGTGAGCGAAATCAACATGACCAGCGGAACCCCGGAATTGACGGTCGGCTCCATGCAGGTCGGCCTGTCGGGAATATCGAGTGTAACCAACTAACGGAATTTTATGAACCAACGCGCGCCCAGAAAGAGCGCCTCAATCACGGGAAAGCGGGCGAAGCCCAAATCCTCTGAGGGAAACGAAACAATGAGTCTCTATGGTGCCTTGAACATCGGTGTCGCCGGCCTGAATGCCAACAGCCAGGCCTTGAGCGTCACTTCCTCCAACATCGCCAACATCAACACGGTTGGCTACAAGGACGCGACCGTCAATTTTTCCAGCTTCCTGAATGCCGAGGAGGGCGCGGGCAGCAGCGCTTCGGCCGGCGTCATCGCCAATGTCGGCCAGGACGTCACCGCCCAGGGCCTGCCCACCACGACCTCTTCGCCCACCGATCTTTCGATCTCGGGCAACGGGTTCTTCGTGGTATCGCCGACCGCCAGTGCCAGCGGCACGCAGGAATATACCCGCGCGGGCAGCTTCACGCCTGACTCCAGCGGCGATCTGGTCAATTCTTCGGGGCTTTATCTGCTGGGATACAAGCTGAGCGCCACCGGCGTGCCCGATACCAGCCAGCTCAGCCTGATCAACGTTGATGCCCTGTCAGGCACCGCTTCGCCCACCGCCAATA
>DATAWO010000073.1:0-14827 GCA_036267165.1 Rhizomicrobium sp.
GGCAACCGACGATCCCGTTTTCGCCGGCAATGCTCCCGTCACGACATCCTTTCCCGGCGACCTGAGTCAGGGCAGCGGTCTATCTCCCGGCATACCTGCTACTTTTAATACGCCGCTCGGCTTTCCCGGCATTGGTGCCGCAGCTGCCAATCCCGGCGGTGGCGGCACACTGCCCGGCGATCCGGGCACCCCCAGCACGCCTGGCGATCCCGGTGGTCTCACGAATACACAGCCGGGCGATCCCGGCATCCCGGACCCGCCGCCTGGCGATCCCGGCACACCCGGTGCTCCGCCTGGCGATCCGGGCGGCCCGACAGGGGGCACACCGCCGCCCACAACCGCGATTCCCGAACCCGCGACCTGGGCTTTGATGATCATCGGGCTGATCGGTGTGACCATGCGCCGGCAAGAGCGCAAGCGGGCGGCCTGACTCCAGCAATCACAGATATCGAATGCCAGGCTGCCTGCGATTTTTGACAATGGTCACGCTGATCTTCCTGGCCGGCGGGCTCACCTTGCCGTGCGTGGCGATGACGGCATCGATCAGTTCCTCCGGAACACGGATCTGGTATCCGGCGGGGCGCTATCCCCAGTTCGATCTGCCCGGCGGACGGCATGAGGTTGTACGCAGCCTGCTCAACATCACCAAGCCCATGCATTTCGGCGACTTTGTTTGGGATGAGAATCACATTCCCCAAGGACCGCTATGGGTGCGGGTGGACCTGTCCCGCCAGCTATTGTCGGTCTTCCGCGGCGGCCACGAGATCGGCTCCGCGGTGATCCTTTATGGCAGCGGCGGCACTCCCACCCCGGCGGGACGTTTCCCCATACTGCAGAAAGATGCGGACTATTATTCGCACAGCTATCACGTGCCGATGCCCTACATGCTGCGCCTGACCAGGGATGGCGTGGCGATTCACGGCAGCACGGTGCGCGAAGGCTGGGCCACACATGGCTGCATCGGCGTGCCGCTGGACTTTGCGCGGCTGCTCTTCGCCGCCACCAGCAAGGGCGATCCGGTCTTCATCCTTCCAGCGCGATGAAGAGCGCGAAGGCGTGATCCCGCGCGAATTGAATCAAATTCGAAGGATGCCCTGGCGCGTTCGTTAACCAGGTCTTTCCACCCGATCTAAAGGCCCGGGACAGGAAACTTCAGCCGCAAGGCAGGAGAATCCGGTCCCGTGACACTGACCCGCTGGAAGCCGCTGGTTATGGCGTGCGCGGTTGTCCTGGCCGCGCCTCTTGTCATGGGTTCCGCAATCCTGCCGGCGCGTTTCGACCAGCGTATTCTGGCGGCTCACAACCGGGAGCGTCTGGCGCTGGGACTGCAGCCCCTCAGCTGGAATGACACGCTCGCCCAATCGGCCCAGCGCTGGGCCGACTATCTGGCAGCGACCGGCCGGTTCGAGCATGCCCCCGAAAACCGCGACGCCCCGGAAGGAGAAAATCTCTGGGCGGGCACCAAGGGCTATTTCGCGCCCGAAGCGATGGTGGACGCCTGGGCCCGGGAAAAGCGCTTCTTCCAGCCGGGCCTGTTTCCCGACAACAGCACCACCGGCAAGGTGGAAGATGTCGGCCACTACACCCAGATGGTATGGCGCGCCACGACCGAGGTGGGCTGCGCTGAGGCCTCCAGCGCGCGCGAAGACATTCTGGTATGCCGTTATGCCGAAGCCGGCAATTATATCGGCGAGCGGCCGTTCTGAATTCCAGCCAGGCCTTCAGATCGACTTCACTTCGCCGCCATCCATGCGCAGCGACGAACCGGTCATCCAGCGGGCGCCCGGCGACACCAGGAAGGCCATCAGTTCGGCGATCTCCTCCGGCTCGCCATAGCGCGCGATGCCGGCTTCCTTCGGAAAATTGGCCGTCGCCTCCTCCACGGTCATGTTGTGCAGCGGCGCCCAGTGCTGAAGATAGGACCGGCGCCGGCCGGTCATCACCGGGCCGGGCAGGACGCTGTTCACCTGCACGCCGTCGGTGATGCCGCGATCGGAGAAAGCCTTCGCCAGGGCGACGATGGCGGCATTGATGCTGCCGACCGCCGCATAGGGCGCCTTGGGGAACAGGGCGGAATTGCCGGACATCAGCACCACCGAACCCTTTGCCGCCTTAAGAGCGGGCCATGCGGCAATGGTGAGACGCCGGGCGCCGTGCAGCTTCAGCGCCAGACCGTCCTCCCATTGCGCATCAGTCATCTCGAAAAGGTCGATCTGCGGCACCGCGCCCGAGATATTGAGTAGCGCATCGATCCGGCCGAAGGCGGCCATGGCCTGATCGGCCACAGCCTGTGCGGCTTCCGGCTGGCTCAGGTCGATGGCGATGATCAGGCTTTGGCGCCGGCGGCCTCAACCGCCTTGGCGGTTTCTTCCAGCTTGGCGCGATTGCGCGCGACCAGCACCAGCGCCGCAAAGTCGCGCGCCAGACGAATGGCGGTGGCCTGGCCGATGCCCTGGCTGGCGCCCGTGACAATGGCGACGGAGTGGGACATGCCATGTCTCCTGGTCAGTTAGGGAGAAAGTCGCGAATGGCGGCCGCGATCTCCGCGGCATGGGTTTCCAGCGCAAAATGCCCGGTATCGAAGAAGCGGACAGTTGCATCCGGAATGTCGCGCTTGAACGCCTCCGCACCAGGCGGCAGGAAGAACGGATCGTTCTTGCCCCACACCGCCAGCAAGGGCGGCTTGTGGGTGCGGAAATAGGACTGGAAGGCCGGATAGAGCGCGACATTGCTCTTATAGTCGCCGAACAGGTCGAGTTGCACCTCGTCGGTGCCAGGCCGGGCCAGATAGAAATTGTCCAGCGAATACCCATCCGGCGAGACCAGCCCCGGGTCGGACACGCCATGGGTATACTGCCAGACGGTGGTCTCGGGTGTGAGGAAGGCCCGCAGCGCATCGCGGTTGGCCTGCGAGGGGTTTTCCCAATAGGCCCGGATCGGGGTCCAGCCCTCGCTCAAGCCTTCCACATAGGCGTTGCCGTTCTGCGAGATGATGGCGGTTATCCGGTCCGGATGCTTCACCGCCAGGCGCAATCCCGTCGGCGCGCCATAGTCGAACACGTAAACGGCATAGCAGTCGAAGCCGGTGATTTCGGTGAAGCAGTCGATAATCCCGGCGATCCGCTCGAAGGTGACGCCGCGCTCCGGCATATCGGATCGTCCGAAACCCGGAAGATCGGGCGCGATGATATGAAAGCGGTCCGCCAGAAGCGGTATCAGATCGCGAAACATATGACCGGCGCTGGGAAAGCCGTGCAGCAGCAGCAGCTTCGGCGCCTGCGGCGGACCCGCCTCGCGATAGAAGATATTGAAGCCGTCGACATTGGCGGTGCGATAGTGGATGGACGTCATGACATTCTCCTTTCCGGGATGGGAATTCAGTTCTTGGCTGCTTGCGCGATTGCCTCAAGCACCACGCTGAGGACAATGCCGGGTGCGGTGACGATCGGCGCGTGATCGACGGCGTGCGAACGCACCTGCGCCTGCATGCGTGCGGCCATGAAGGGCTGGTTGTCGCCTGAGATCATCCGGTCCTGTTCGGCCACCAGGAACCAGCTGGGCCGGTCCTTCCACAGGGGACGCGGCACCGGAACGGTGATGCAGGCCGGTGAGATCGGACGCTGCACGGCCGCCAGCACCGCCAGCTCGGCCGCGGTGGCGTTCTGCGCGAAGGCCGTGCCGAAAGCCGCATCCGGCAGATAGATCAGCCCATGGTCATCGGGCGCGAGCTTGGGCGCCAGGGGATCCGGCTCGGTCCGGTAGAACATGTCGGCGACGGTCTCACCCTCATCCGGCGCCAGGGCGGCGATATAGACCAGCGCCTTCACCTTCTCGCTCCGCGTCGCCGCGATCACGGCGCCGGCATAAGCATGGCCGACAAGCACAACCGGCCCCGGCACCCGCTCCAGCGTGCGGTCCAGCGCCGCGACATCACCCTGAAAAGAGGTCAGCGGCAGGGGCGCCGCCACGGCCGTGATGCCATCTGCCGCCAGCGGTTGGATGACTTTCGACCAGCTCGACCCATCGGCCCAGGCCCCATGGACAACCACCACACTGACGCTCGAGGACATCTTCGCTCTCCCTCAAAAGATCGAGAAATAGTAACCATTAAATAGACTTTACAACGGTTACTAGTGCAGAGATAACTTGTCAAGTGGCATTTTAGAGGTTACTTCAAGTTCACGGGCCTGCGGAACCGCCAGGCCAAGAGGAGCCATGATGAACGACCGGCCGCCTGCGATCTTTGTCGGCGACGCAACCGGGCTGGATTTTTTGAATTCCATCGCCACACCGGTAGACACCCCCATCGACTGGATCGATGACGGAGAGGGATATTTGCGCTGGCTGGAGCAAGCCGGGCTGGTGCCCGATGACGTGCTCCGCGACATGCGAGCGCGCGCATTGCCGGGCGAACTCGACCGGATCGCGGATCAGGCGCGAAGCCTTCGGGAATGGTTCAGGGGTTTCGTGTGCGGACATAAAGGCCGTCCGCTGACCGCCGGGGCGCTCGGGGAACTGGAGCCGCTCAATCGCCTGCTGGAACAGGGCGAAAGCTTCAGCCGGATCGCTCTGGGACCGGCGGAGCCGGGGCCTTTCGCGCTTCAGTCCGTTCGCCGCTGGCAAGGTCCAGGCGCGCTGCTGCTTCCTGTGGGAGAGGCGCTGGCCCGGCTTGTCTGCAGCGAGGATTTTTCCCATGTGAAGGCCTGCGAAGGGCCCGCCTGCACCCTGCTCTTCGCCGACCACACACGCGGCCATGCCCGCCGGTGGTGCAGCATGGCGATCTGCGGCAACAGGGCCAAGCAGGCGGCGCACCGCCATCGGCGCAAGGCGCAGCGAAACTAGAAAGTGCGCCCCTGTCAGCGGTCAGTTAAATTCCAGGCGCTTTGCCATGCTGATCCGGTCTTCGGTCGCATAACCCATTGTCCGGTAGAATTGCTGGGCCTGGGCATTCGAGCCGCGGAGCTGCAGGTTGATTTTCGTGCAGCCGATGGCTGTCAGCTGCCTTTCCGCCTCGATGATGAGGTTGGTGGCGATCTGGTCGAAGCGATAGGCCGGCAGGACGGCCAGCGCATAGAGCCAGCCTCTGTGTCCGTCATAGCCCGCCATGATCGAGCCGATAACGTCCGTGCCGTCACTGGCGACCAGAAGGAGTGTGGAGCGGGAGGACTGGCTGGCCGATACGGCCGCGCCGGCGGCTTCCCAGAGGGGATCATCCGCGAGACATTCCCGCCAGAGCCCGTCCAGGCCCAGGACGTGTTCGTCTCCGCAAGCAGAAATCTTGATTGCCATATCCCCAATCCGCGGCGTACCCGTGCACGCCGTTTACAGCATCTCCCGCAAACGGGTGATGAATTTTCGACGAATGCACCGGCTGGCTCGATCTATGTCCAGTCAGCGGCCCTGTCGTTCAAATTCCAGAATGGCGACCAGCGGACAAGAATGCCCCTGCGCGTGCCCCCGTTCGACAAACTGCAATAAGGTTTCGACGGATGCAAGGAGAAACCCGGAACCGCATGCTAGGATCGAGCCCTCCGATGTCCTGCCCAGCAGCGCTGTCAGATAATGCGATCCGCCCTCTTGCATCTGTCTGCCATGCGGACAGGCGCGTGGCGATTCGGTCGATCTTTTTCTTCTGGGCATTCTACTTCGTCCTGAATACCGCGCACATGGCCATTGCCGGCGCCCATGATCAGCTCGAAATGATGTGCCGGCGCGCCGCGGTCGTGGCGGTCGGCATTGCCCTGACCTTCGTCATGTATGCCGTCCTGTGGCGCCTGGATTCGCGGTCCATGCGCTTCATGGTGATCGCCACATTCCTGGTCTCGGTGCCCATCTCGATCGCCTATGCGGTGGTGAACTACACCGCTTTCTATGTAGCGGTGCCGACAGAGTCGCTGATGCGGGAAATCGCGCAGATGCATGCCGACCGTGAAAGCACTTTCGCCATCATCGCGGACTCGACAGCGAGCTGGTACTTCTTCATCGCGGCCTGGGGCGTGCTCTATGTCGCGCTGTCCTACGCCGCCAAGGTCCGCCAGGCCGAGCGCCAGGCGGCCGTCTACCGGTCGGAAGCCCAGTCGGCGCAATTGCGCGCGCTGCGCTACCAGATCAACCCGCATTTCCTGTTCAACACGCTCAACTCGCTCTCGGCCCTGGTCTTGCGGCAACGGACCAGGGAAGCCGAAAGCATGATCACCAACCTGGCGACCTTCTTTCGCACCAGCCTCACCAGCGATCCGGCCGCGGACATACCGCTGTCCGACGAAATCGACATGCAGCGCCTTTATCTTGATATCGAGCACATCCGCTTTCCCGATCGCCTGTCGGTTGTGATCGATGTGCCAGGGACACTGGAGAACATCCCGGTACCCGGCATGATCCTGCAGCCCCTGGTCGAGAATGCGATCAAGCATGGGGTGGCGCGAAGCAACCACCCGGTCACGCTGACCATTCGCGCGCAGGCGGACAATGCTTCTCTTCATCTGACGGTGGAGGATGATGCCGAGAGCAACGTGCCGTCCGAGCCCGGCGAAGGCGTCGGCCTCAAGAATGTCCGCGATCGCCTTGTCGCGCGTTTCGACGGCCAGGCGCATGTCGAGTATGGACGGCGCGATGGCGGCGGCTTTCGCGTGGACCTGACCATTCCCCTCCAGACCCATGTCTGACCGGCTCAGAACCCTGATCGTCGATGACGAACCGCTGGCCATCGAGCGTCTGCAGATTCTATGCGCCCGCATCGCCAGGATCAGCCTGGTCGGCACGGCGATGGAAGGCAGGAGCGCCCTGCGGCTGATCGAAAGCCTCACGCCCGACCTTATCCTGCTGGATATCCAGATGCCCGGCATGGACGGCATCGCCGTTGCCCAGGCGCTTGCCCGCAAATCGCACCGCCCAGCCCTGATATTCGTGACCGCCTTTGACGCCTTTGCCGTGGCGGCGTTCGATGTTGCCGCCGTGGATTATCTGCTGAAGCCGGTGGCGGCGGACAGGTTCGAGCGCGCCGTCGCCCGCATCGGCAAGCCCGGCGCTCCGGGCGCCCCGTCCGCGCCGACTTCGTCATCGCCCTGGACCCAGGAATTCTGGGTGCCGCACCGCTCGGAGATCATCCGGATCGCGGTCAGGGACATCGACCTTATCGAGGCCGAACGTGACTATATGCGCCTGCATGTCGGCCCGCGCTCTTTCCTGCTTCACGAAACCATTTCGGGGCTGGAGCGCAAGCTGGACCCGTGTGAATTCGTGCGTCTGCACCGTTCAACCCTGGCGCGGCGAGACTGCATCGCCGGCTTCCGGCACAACGGATCGGGGACATGGGAGGCGCAGCTGCGCAACGGGCGCTGGCTGCGGGTCGGCCGCACCTATCTCACCAACGCCCGCGGCATGGTCGACAGTCCGAAGCAGGAGGACCCCGCGCGATAGATCACCGCACGATCACATCGCGGTTCTGCGCGCTGGCGACCTTTCCGTCATGCGCGGCCCTGACCATGGCTTCATACTGTGTCATGGCGCTGGCCTGGGCAGTCTTGCTGCACGAGGCGTAGGACATGATGTCGTCCATGGTCACGCCGCCGGTCGGACCACAGACCTTTTCGACCGCGTGATGGATACGCCGTTGCAACTCGGCCTGGCCGGCGCCGGTGGCGAGATCCAGATCAAAGCTGTGCACCCTAATGCTCTGGGTCTGAACATTGCCCGCCTGCGCGAAGCTGGCGGCAAGCGGAACAGACGTCAATGCAAGCGCGGTGGACAGCAACAGGGCGGCGTTGCGAATGCGACAGTTCATATGGGTCTCCCTTCAAAAATTGGCAGGGCAGCGGGTACACCGCCCTTGTGAAGACCCTATGACTCCGAAGTGCGCGTGTCCCGCCGTCTTCGACCGGCACGCCGAAGCATTCCACCGGTGTCACTCGCGCCGATGAATGCGTGTTTCCGTTCGACGAACGGCGGGCCGCAGAAGACGGATGCAAGGCGCCAGCATCGAACAGGCCGACTGTCACAGGTCTTTCAAAAAGTGGGGGATACCGGCAAGGTGGCCACCATGACCCATTCCGGCCTGCCCCGCGCCGAAGCACCGCTACCACGCTCCGACACCGCCTTCTTCGGCCATCCCAAAGGTCTTGCCTATCTGTCCTTCTCGGAAGCCTGGGAGCGCTTCTCCTATTACGGCATGCAGACGCTCTTGGTGCTCTACATGGTCCATCAGCTCCTGCTGCCGGGACATGTCGAGCATGTGGCGGGCTTCGCCATGTTGCGCGGCTTTATCGAGCGTGCGTCCGGACCTCTGTCGGTGCAGGCGCTCGCCTCCGCCGTGTTCGGACTCTATGCCGGCGCGGTCTATCTCACGCCCATCCTGGGCGGGCTGTTGGCCGATCGGGTTCTGGGGCGCACCAAAACCGTCATCATCGGCGCGCTGCTGATGGCGGCCGGCCATTTCCTGATGGCCTTCGAGCAGCCTTTCCTGCTGGCGCTGCTCTGCCTGGTGTTGGGCAATGGCTGCTTCAAGGGCAACATCGCTTCCCAGGTCGGCGCGCTTTACGCCCATGGCGATCTCAGGCGCGCCGATGCCTTCCAGATCTATTATCTGGGAATCAATGCGGGTGTGATCCTGACGCCGCTGGTGTGCGGAAGCCTGGGCGAGCTGGTGGGCTGGCATTGGGGATTTGCCGCGGCCGGGATCGGCATGCTGCTGGGCCTTGCCATCTATCTGGCGGGCAGGCGCTATTTTCCGCCTGAAACCCCGCGGCGGGTGGACGTCAAAACCGTGGCGCCTTCGCTCACGCCCGCGCAGGTCCGCACCCTTGTGGTGCTGATCCTGCTGTTGCCGGTTCTGGCGATCTCGGCCTGCAGCAACCAGGAAATCTTCAATGCCTATCTGGTGTGGGCGGAGCGTCATGCCGACTTGCGCGCCTTCGGTCACGCCATCCCCACCACCTGGCTGATCACCCTGGATTCGGTGGTGTCGGTCAGCGCGCTGGCAGGCTCGATCGCCTTCTGGCAGGCCTGGGCGAAAAAGCGGCATGAGCCGGACGAGCTGACCAAGCTGGTCCTGGGCTGCGCCATTTCGACCTGTGGCGCGCTGTGCCTGGTTGCCGCCGCCGCGCAAAGCGCCGCCACCGGCGCGAAAGCCTCTCTCTACTGGCTTGTGGCCTTCCATGTGCTCAATGACATCGGCTTCGCCAATGTGTTCCCGGTGTCGCTGGCGCTCTATTCGCGGGCAGCGCCCCAGGCCCTGGGAGCAACTGTGGTGGGGATTTATTATCTCTTTCTGTTCGGCGCCAATCTCTTCGTGGGCTGGCTGGGCGGCCTGCTGGAAACGATGCCCGCCACCAGCTTCTGGCTTTTGCATGCCGGGCTGGTTGCCTTAGCCGGGGTCATATTCCTTCTGGTTCGGCCACTGTTTCGCAACGCCCTGGCCTGACACAGCCATTCGCAAGACGCGGAACTGGAACCGCGCGCGCACCAATCGCTTCATCGCCATGGACATCGCCGATCCGCCGCTAGACTTTCAAAGCTTGGCAGGCAAAGTCTGGCCACGCCGATGGCCGTGCCAGCGCGCCGCATCGAGAGGCCGGCCCGCTATTGCAGCCGTTCGACTTTGTAAGCGCCCCCGACATGTTCAACCTGCAGATTGAAGCTGCCAAACATGCCCTTCTTGATGTCGACGACATATTCGCCGGCCGGTTTCAACCAATGGGCGATGCTGGTGTCGCTGCCGATCTGGCGCCAGACCTGGCCATTGTTCAAATGCACCGTGAACTTGCCAAAACTATCGAACTTGTAGTCGGCCATCGCCGCCCTGACGCTTGCAGCCTCGCGCGTGACCACGGGCTTTGGCTGCAGGCCGAAATTGTTTGCCGGCGGGGGCGGCGGCTGCGCCGTTGAAAGCCCCAGGCTGGCGCGCAGCGGCTGGGCGGCGGCGTAATAGCAATTCAGCCATTCGCGGTCCCCGCCCAGCGTGTAGCAGCGCGATGCTTCCGCCAGCACGGCGTCACGCAGTTCGGCGTCTTGCGGCACACCGCCGGCAGGCGGCATGGCGGCCAGGGCCATTTGCTGTTGCGGCGCTGGAGGAAGGCCCAATTCCGCGCGGATCGGCTGGGCCACGCCATAGTAGCAATCCAGCCACTGGCGGGAGTTTGCGATCCCCGCGCAGCGATAGGCCGCCGCCATGACCTCATCGCGGGGCCGGGCAAATGCAGCGGACGTCATCACGGCCAGCGATAGCGCAGCCAAGCCTATGAGTTTTCCAGAGGTCATGGCCAAGACTTACACCGGCTCGGTTATGGGTAGAAACCGAGACAAATGCTGCGACGCAACATGGAATGTCGCACAGCTTTGCGCCATATGCCTCTGATCGCACTGTTGGTCTCACTGCCAGTGCACACCTGCCCGTTGCGCAGGCACTTGCCTACAATTTTTGCATATCATGGCAGGAAAATTGCTCAAATCGCCGAGTTCCCTGAAATTTTAGCACTTATTACAAAAAGTCAATGAAATAAAATTAGATTTTTTAACTCCTGTGGCCAGAAATGGATTCCACGTCCGATTACGGAGAAATTTTATTGCTTGGAATGACAAAAATGAAGCTTTGGCGCAACAGTTTTGTCACATCCCGCGGACACTGAAAGCTTTTCATTACCCCATAAGGGTTTAGCGGCCCTAGGCTGCGTGCAACTCGGCTGCACGCACAGGCGTTGCCAGCCTCAACTTGACGGCCTCAAAGCCGCCCTAAAGGGGATACAAATGACCAATTTCAAACATTCTCGCATAATGCTGCATTGCAGCGTTGCGCTCGGCGCAATTCTTCTGGCTGTGCCAGCCTTGGCGCAGCCGCAGGAGGCGACGGAAAGCGTGGTCGTCACCGGTTCGCGCATCGCGACCACCGACGCGATTGCCGAAGCGCCGATCACCGTCGTCAGCGCCGACGATATCGCCCAGACCAAGGCCACGACCCTGGAAGAAACCATCGAGCGCCTGCCCTCGATGTCCCAGACCAATACCAGCAACGATCAGAATTCGATCTCGCCCGGTGGTATTTCCACCGCCGACCTGCGCGGTCTGGGCGATCAGCGCACGCTTGTCCTGATTGACGGCCAGCGCATGGTTTCCACCTTCGTCGCGGGCTCCCAGGGCCAGGATCTGCAGAACGTGCCGGTCGGCCTGATCGATCACGTCGAAATTCTGCGTGATGGCGCTTCTCCCATCTATGGCGCCGACGCGATCGCCGGCGTGGTCAACATCATCACCCGCAAGGACTTCCAGGGTCTGGAACTGAGCGCGGGCGGCGGCATCTCCACCTATGGCGATCATGCCTCCAAGCAGTTCTCCGCCCTGTTCGGCGCCAGCTCCGGCAACAGCGGCCTGGTCGCGGGCGTGCAGTATATCACCGAAGATCCGGTACGGCAGAGCACGCGCGAATGGGCCGGCGGCGGCGACGGCGCCGACAATATCTATGCCGGTTCATCCGCCATTCCCTTCGGCCGCTTCCAGGATGCGACGACCGGCGCGCTCTATTGCGGCACCGCCAGCAACACGATCGCTCCGGCTACCGGCTCCTCCTGCGGCACTTTCGACACCGCCAATGATCCCGACCTGATCCAGGGCCGCAGCATCATCAACGCCAACCTGCAGGCCCATTACGACATCGCCGACAATATCACGGTCTATTCCAGCACCTTCTTCACCAACCGCAAATCCTACGCCCAGTTGAACCCGGAGCCGGTGGGTGATGTGTATCCTTCGGCCAAGTATCTCTCCGGCGTGGTGATCCCCGCCACCAACCCGTCCAACCCCACCGGCGATCCGCTGCTGTTGCGCAAGCGCCTGTATGAAGCGGGCGACCGCCAGTTCGACGACAATGTCGACACCTTCCAGGAGCGCTTTGGCGTGAAGGGCAAGCTGGCTGACTGGTCGTTCGACGCCGGCTACCAGTATGGCGAATCCGACGGTGATGACTTCACCCACAATTCCGTGAACCTCACCCACATCCAGGAACTGGTAGGCGCGCTGCCCTGCGAACCGGGCGCGCCGGCGGGCTGCGGCAGCGCGCTGCTGGCCGGTCCCAATTCGCTGACGCCCGCGCAGCAGGCCTATGTGCGCTATGTCGGCGCGGACACCTCCCGTTATGAGGAAAATATCGCCTATCTCGACATCAGCGGCGAGCTGCCGTTCTTCCAGCTGCCTGGCGGCAATATCGGAGTGGCCTTTGGCGGCGACTGGCGGCGCGAGGCGGTGAATGCCATCCCGGACGCCCTCAAGCAGACCGGCGACTTTGCGGAAGGCACCACACTGCCGACCCAGGGCCAGTACAGCGTGTCGGAAGTCTATGGCGAAGCCCGCCTTCCGGTGCTGAAGAACCTACCCTTTGCCGAAGAACTCAGCTTCGACATCGCCGGCCGCATCTCCGACTACAGCAACTTCGGCCAGGCCAATGTCTACAAGGGCAGCTTCAACTGGCAGGTCAACGACGTGGTGCGCTTCCGCGGCGGCTACGGCACCGGCGTGCGCGCGCCGCAGGTCGGCGGCGAACTTTATCTGGGCTCGAACCAGAGCGCGGACGGCTATTCCGATCCCTGCGTGGGCGCCTCCAGCGCGGTGGTCATCGCCAATTGCCGGGCGGCCTATCCCGGCTACAATCCGGCGACCTTTACCCAGGCCGTGCCACAGATTTCCGCGGCGCGCATCGGCAATCCCCACCTGCTGCCGGAAACCTCCAAGCAGTGGAACATGGGCGCGGTCTTCACCCTGGATCAGTTCGTCACGGGCCTGACGGCGACCGTGGACTATTACAACATCAAGTTGAACAACTATATCACCCTGATCGATCCGGGTTCGGCGGTGTCGCTCTGCTACAATGCGGCGAACTTCAACAACATCTATTGCCCGGATTTTGGCCCCCGCAATCCGGTCAACGGTTCGCTGACCACCTATCAGGAGCCCTATACCAACCTCGGCTTCATTCACACCGACGGCGTGGACATGGGCTTCAACTGGAGCAACAAGGACGCAATGGGAATGGTCGGGCTTGAGAATTGGGGCCTGGCGCTGAGCACCGAATGGACCTATCTCAACAACTTCTACCAGCAGAACCTGGACGGCTCGGTCACTCAGTATTCCGGCACCTATTCGGAAGGCGCCATCAGCTATGGCCAGCCCAAGTGGAAGGGCCTGTTCTCGGCCACGTTCACCATGCCGGAAGGCGCGAGCTTCCAGTGGACGGAACGGTTCATCGGCGGGGAAACCGTCAATGGCATCTTTGGCGAGACGCCGGACGAGCCCGGTTATCACGTGCCGGGCCTGGCCTTCACCGACATCAACGTCAACCTGCCGTGGGACAAGTACAACTTCAACCTCGGCATCGACAATCTGTTCGACAAGGATCCGCCGATCGCCATCGATCCTTACGTCCAGACCCTGACCAACGAGTATGACTTTGCCGGCCGCTTCTTCTATCTGAAGGCCTCAGTGAAGTTCTAAGACCGAAGCAAAAAAGAGAAGGCCGCGCTTCGCAAGGAGCGCGGCCTTTTTATTTTTGGCAGGCCGCGTCACAAGCGCGGTTCGCTTGCCATCCCCCGCCGAGACTTTGATACAAAGTCACAATGGCATTCAAACGATCGGTCCTGGCCTGGACCAGCGCGAGTTGGGTCGAGAGCAGTCCCCGCTCCGCGTCAAGCTGATCGAGATAAGGGGAATAGCCTTCCCGGTAGCGATGGGTGGCCAGCACCAGCGCATGCGCCTGGGAATCACTTTCCGCCGCCAGCGCCTTTTCCTGCTCGTCATCGCGCTCTACCGCCGACAGGGCATCCTCAACTTCCTTGAAGGCTGTCAGCGCCGCCTTGCGGTAGACGAAGGCCGCCTGGTCCCGCCGGGCGGTCGCGGCATCCTGCTGCGCGTCCAGCCGGCCGGCGCTGAAGATCGGCGCCAGGATGCTGCTGCCAAATGACCACACGCCCAGCGGGCTTCCGGGCACCAGCGTGGATCCCACCAATCCGCCAGCCGCCGCAAGCTGCACATCCGGCATGAAGGCGTCCCGCGCCGCATCCAGGGCGTGGTCTGCCGCCGCAAGCTGCTGTTCAGCCGCCTCGATGTCCGGCCGCCGCCGGAGCAGCGCGGACGGCAATGATGCCGGCACCACAGGCGCGCTCAGGGAGTCCAGCACCTTTCCGCGCTCCACGGCCTTCGGATTGGCGCCCAGAAGCACGCTCAAACCGTCTTCCTGGCGGGTGATGGCAAGCTGCGTGGCGGGTATCAGCTGCTCGGTCGCATGATAGGCCGCTTCCGCCTGGGCAAGCTCCAGCTGCGTGCCATATCCGGTATCGGCGCGGTGTTTGGCGACCCGCAATTCCTCGCCGCGAGCCGCAAGCGTGTCACGCAGCACCAGGAGGCGCGCATCCAGTCCAAGCAAGGTGATGTAACCGCCGGCCGCCGCAGCCGCGACGGCAAGCCGGACATTGTCACGCGCCGCTTCCGTGGCCAGCAGTGCTGACTGCGCCGATTTCTCCGTATCCGCCAGCCGGCCAAACAGGTCGGTGTCATAGGATATCTGGACGATGCCTTCACCATCGGTCTGGGTCTGGGGAATGCCGAAACCGGGATTGATGCTGAGGTCGCGTTCGAGCACCGCTTCGGAACCGACATTCGGAAGGGTCTCGGCATGAGCCAGCCGGAACTGGGCGCGGGCTTCACTGACCCGCGCCGCGGCGATGGCGATATCGTCATTGTTGGCCAGCGCCGTTTCGACAACCTGGCCCAGCACGGGATCGCTGAAACCGTTCCACCAAGCGGCCGTGACTTCGCCTGTGGCCGGGCTGTGGCCGCGCCGGGCTTGCGG
>DATAWO010000074.1:0-12954 GCA_036267165.1 Rhizomicrobium sp.
CTTCTGGTCGTCAGCGCGTTTTCGGGCGCAATCAGGGGCAGGCCGCCGATCTGAACTGTTCTGCTGTCGAAGGGAGATTGCGCCATGCGTATTCCAGCCTTCATCATCGAACATCCCTTGGAAGGCCTGATTGCCGGCATCCTGCTTCTGGCGCTGCTGTTCGGCTCGGCCGACCGTCATGCCGCGGAAGTTGCCGCGCCACAGGGGCATGCCCAGATCGCCGCCGGCCGGATGTAAAAAAAATTGAACGCCCCGGAACGCTTTTTCGCCCTGCCTGTTATCTGACACGAGCGGACGTCCGATCCGGAACGCCCCCAGCCCCTTCGACAGCCCGCCTCGGGTGTCCGCTCTCTTCCCCCAAACCGCGCTAAAGGCGCGGTTTTTTTGTTTATGGCCGCTCCGGTTTTCGCCGACACTCCGCGCCGCAGCGCGGCCTTTTCATTTCAGGGCATCTTGCCGATGTGGGAACTTTTGGGCCGTCCCACCGGATAGAGCATGTAGAGGCTGGACGGCGTCTGCATCTGAGTGGGAAAGCCGGTATAGGCGAAATCGTGCTGCACCAGATGATGCTGGTCGCGGCGGAATTCCACCAGATAGACCAGCCGGCCCTGGAGCAGGGCGGGCGGCGGTTGTGGCGCATCCGGATAGCGCTCGGGCTCCGTCATCTGGATTACCGCAATGCCCGGCTGGGTGAAGCGCAGCCAGGCCGTTGTCTCATAATCGGTCGTGAGCACCGCGTCGGCGAGATGCGCCTTGACCAGGGCGGCGGCGACTTCACCGATGGGCGCGAAATCCCGGCCCAGAAGGCGCGCCACCGGATCCTTGCGCAAAGGCAGCGGCGCATAAAGCGCCTGGGCATAGAGCGCCAGCAGAAACACCGCCGCCAAAGGTGCGGCGACCATGGAAATTTTGCGCCACCAGCCTTTGATCGAAAACGCGTCGGCCGCCAGGATCGAGAGCGCCGGATAGAGGAAGCAGGGCCAGTTGCCCTGCACCCGGTCATGCAGCGCATGCTCCAGGAAATACCCCAGCCCCACCCACACCAGCAGGGCAAGCAGAAGCCGGTCGCTGGCAAGGCGGGTGGCGCGCACAAGGCCCACCGCCATGAGGATGAAAATCAGCGGCGTGGCCAGACCGAATTGCGCCGCCAGAAATTCGCCCAGAAAGCGCAGGGTGAAATGGCCCGCGCCGGCGCGGCCGAACTGGAACGCGAAAGTCTCCCAGTGATGCTGCGACTGCCAGAAAAGATTGGGCGCGAAGAGCGCAAGCGCCACCAGCGCCCCCGCCCAGGGCCAGGGCGTCGCCAGCCACTTTGTTTTATTGGGGCAGTCCGCCCCCGGGCGCGCATCGCGGTCCAGCAGCAGCCAGGCAAAGGCGCTTGCGACCAGAAACAGCATCGAGAATTTTGCCAGCAGGCCCAGCCCCGCGGCGATGCCGGCGCCCAGCCAGTAAGCGCCTTTGCGGCTGGCCTGCACGCGGGCGAGAAAATAGACAAAACCCGCGCTGGCGACGGTCGATGGCATGTCGGGTGTCGCCGCCAGGAGTTCCACCGAAGCCATCAAAGTGAGATTGAACAGCAGGGCGGCGAGCGCGGCGCGGTCCTCGTCCTTCAGAATGCCCGCGGCCGCGCGCCAGACAAACCAGCTGGCCGGCAAGGACAGAAGAAGGCCCATCACGCGCACGCCAAACGGCGTGTCGCCGAACATGCTGGTGCCGGCGCGGATCAGCCAGGCGATCATTGGCGGATGGTCGAAATAGCCGGCGGCCAGATGCTTGGACCACAGCCAGTAATAGGCTTCGTCGGCCGAAAGCGGCAGCATCGCCGCCACCACACCCCGGATCACGATCAGCAGAAGAACGAGTGCGAGCGAAACCCGCGCAGGAATCATGTCCTCCCCCGCACGCGCGAAGCGCGTTTGCATAGGGGGAGGTGCCCGTAGCCCGTTCGGCCGGCGAAAGCTCCGCAGGAGCTTTCGCTATTCGGCCTCACAGGTGCGAAGGGTGAGGTTGGCGGCCAAGCCGACCGAACGCCAAGCGCCGCGAGACGCGAAGGCCGGATCGGAGGGGGCAAAGTCATCGCGCGCGCCACACGAACAAAGTCGACATGGCGTAATTCCACAACACGCTCATCACCGCGCCGACCGCGCCCGCCACCCACCAGATCGGGCGCTCGATATAAAGCCAGCTCGCCAGATCGACATTGGCCAGAACGCCCACCGAACAGACCAGGCAGAACAGGATGAAGCCTCTCAGCATTCCCCAGCCTTTCAGCCGCCGGTCGCGATAGGTCAGTTCATTGTTGAGCAGGAAGTTGCTGGTCATGGCCACGAAGGTGGCGTTGACCTGGGCGGCGCGGAACGGCTCCAGCACCAAGAGACCGCCGAACAGCACCCCCAGATGCACGACCAGGCCGATGCTGCCGACGATGGCGAAGAAGATGAAGCGCGGGTCCACCAGATCGCCCGTCATCTTGGCGAGCAGCAGGCCCAGAAACTCAACCCCGATCTGGATGTTGAATTTGCTCTCGCCTTCGGAACGTTCCCCAAAGCTGTAGGGCTGTTCGGCGATGCGGAGCCTGGAGCCGGCGGTGGCGGCGATATCGAGCAGGATCTTGAACCCCGCCGGCGACAGCCGGGGCGCGATTTCGTCGAACCGGTCGCGGCGCATCATGAAAAAGCCGGACATGGGATCGGACAGCGGCGTGCCGACCAGCTTGTGGGTCAGCCTGGTGGCCAGCCGCGAAATCGCGCCACGGCTTTCCGAAAAGCTGGCGGCCGAGCCGCCCGTGACGTAACGGGTGGCCGCCACCAGATCAGCCTCGCCCGCCTGAAGCCGGGCCAGCATGGCCGGCAGCACTTTCTCGTCATGCTGCAGGTCGGCATCGATCACCGCCACGTAGGGGGCGGCGCTGGACAACATGCCCTCGATGCAGGCGCCGGCCAGGCCACGGCGGCCCACCCGCCTGAGACAGCGAATCCGGGGATCGTGGGCGGCGATCTCCTTCACCGCCGCAGCCGTGCCATCGGGGGAATTGTCGTCCACAAAGATGGCTTCCCAGGCCACCCCCTGGAGCGCCAGGTCCAGCCGCCGCACCAGTTCGGCGACATTGCCGCGTTCCTTGAAGGTGGGAATGACCACCGACAGGGCCGCTGTCACACAAGTGTCTGGATTGGCGGACAAGGCAGGTTCCCGGAAAGAATATTGCCTTGGTGACGGCGCAGAGCTTTGGCGTCAAGGGGTTAGCCCCGGCTGTAGCAAATTGGTAACCAACTCAGCCGGTTAGATTTCCAAAGCTTGGAAACCTTGGCCCGCAAAAGGCGTTGGCTTGTTATGAACGAATTCGCCATGTCCCTGCCCCGTCCGGGCCCCGCCCCCGGCTTGCCCGCCGGCCACGGCCGGAGGCTGACGGCACCCCGGGTGCTGGTAGTCGAGGATGAAATGACGATCGCCATGCTGATCGAGGACATGGTCAGCGAACTGGCTTATGAGGTGGCCGCCGTGGTGCCCCGGCTGGAAGACGCGATGCGGCTGCTGGACAGCGACAGCTTCGATCTCGCCATGCTGGACGTGCATCTCAACGGCAAGACCGTCTTTCCCTTTGCCGCTGCGCTGGAGGAACGGGACATTCCTTTCCTGTTCGCCACCGCCTATGGCCCCCGGGGAATTCCCGAGGAATTCCGTGACCGGCTGGTGCTGCAAAAGCCTTTCGGCCCGGTCGAGCTCAGACGGGCCCTGATGGAGCTTTCCGCCCAGAGCGGCTGAAGAGCGCCTGAGAAGCACTCAGTGGAAGAAGATGGCGTAGACCACCACACCAGCGATCACCGCCAGGGCCAGCGAGATGTGCAGGACGTAGCGCATCACCCCCAGTTCCTTGCCTTGGCGCGCGTCCTGGGCGCTGAGGACCACCTTGCCGTTTTCCGTTTGTGTCTGTGCCATCGCTCAAGTCTCCTTCTCACTCAGCGGCGTGATCGCTGGCGCAAAGGCGGCTTTCCACCTCTGCGATCATGGCGTCGATCACGGCCGCATCGACGGGATCCGTCATCAGATCACGCCAGGCCCGCAGAATTTGAAGCCTTTCGGCATCACCGAAGCGCCGGTCACGCAACACGTCGGCCGGCATGCGATAGATGCGCGCCGGATGCTGCTTGATGTCCTCGAACAGTTTTTTCTTGCTCATGCATGCCTCCTCGCGACATGCCTTCCGTCGTCAAATGCGTCCCAGAAGCGCCAGCACCAGCACGATCACCAGCACCAGGCCCAATGTTCCGGTGGGGTAGTAACCCCAGCTGCGGCTATAGGGCCAAGAAGGCCAGGCGCCCAACAGCAGGAGCAGCAGAACTACGATCAGAATTGTTCCCAACATCGGAAATTCCTTCCATGACTATGCAGAAGGAACACCCGGGGCCGGTCACGGTTCCCCGCGGCTGCCGGGAAAGTCTTTCTTTGGGCGCGCCCGACGGAACATCCGCCAAGCCGGCGGAACGCTTTCGTACCCTTGTGCTTCTGATCTCTAGCGGGCGAACTTGAGCGCCGCGAGCGCGCCGGCGCTGGCGGTCACGCCGGTCAGGATGGTGCCCCAGGCGACATCCAGCAGCGTGACGCGCAAGGTCCACACTTTCATGGTGGCGAAATTGGTGAGGTCGTAGGTCGCGTAGGTGAAGAAGCCGAACAGCGCGCCGTAAAGGGCGGCGGTCTTCCAGTCGCCGCTGGCAAGCGCCGGGCGCACGGCGAAGATCAGTACGCCGACGATATAGGTGAGATAGAAGATCACCGCGACGGTCATGTTGGGGTCATCCGCCAAAAGCGGTCCCAGGTCCCGGTGATAAAGGGCGCCCGACGTGTTGCTCAGCCAGAGAAAGTCAAGCCCGCCCATGACCAAAACGCATGCGAAATAGGCAATCAGATACACCATGATTCCATCCCCCTGCGGTTCTTTTACGCGCGCCAGCCGCGCCCGGATCAATTAGGCTCCGGTGATCCGGTTGTCGCAAGGGGGCGTAACTGGTCCATAGGTTCAGGGGCACCGATGGCCAAGATTGCAGTCGTGGGGACGGGTATTTCGGGGCTGGGCAGCGCCTTTCTGCTGAACCCCGACCATGACATCACTGTGTACGAAAAAGCCCCGCGCATCGGCGGCCATAGCCGCACCGTGACGGTGGATTATGACGGCACGGCCATCCCCGTGGATACCGGCTTCATCGTCTTCAACCGTCCCAACTATCCCAACCTGTCGGGACTGTTCGCGCATCTGAATGTGCCCACGCATGCCAGCGACATGACCTTCGCCGCCTCGATCCGGGACGGCTGGCTGGAATGGGGCGCCAAGGATCTGGACTCGGTGCTGGGCCAGCGCCGCAACCTGCTGCGTCCCAAATTCGGCCTGCTGGTGCGGGACGTGATGATCTTCAACACCCAGGCACAGGAGACGGTGGAGCGCCATCCTGATCTCAGCCTGGAAGGCCTGATCCAGAAGCTGGGGCTGGGCGAGTGGTTTCGCCGCTACTATCTGCTGCCGATGTCGGGCGCGATCTGGAGCTGCCCGCCCTGCGAGATGATGAACTTCCCGGCTCGCACCCTGGTCCGGTTCTTCGCCAACCATCACCTGATGTCCTTCACCGGCCAGCCGCGCTGGCAAACCGTCACCGGCGGCGCCCAGGAATATGTCCGCCGCCTCACCACGCCCTTCGCCCACCGCATCCGCACCGATTGCGGCGCCGTCGCGGTCACCCGCCCCACCACCGGCAAGGATGCCGGCAAAGTCCTGATCAGGGACACCCGGGGCGGCCTGGAGACGTATGACCAGGTGGTGCTGGCCGCCCATGGCGACGAGACGCTGGCCATGCTCAAGGACGCGACCGGCGAGGAAGAAGCCGCCTTGTCCTGCTTCCGCTACCAGAAAAACCGGGCCGTCCTGCATCGCGACACCAGCATGATGCCCAAGCGCCGCCGCTGCTGGGCAAGCTGGGTCTACTCGTCGGACGGCGAATTCCTGCATCCCAAGATCACCGTCACCTATTGGATGAACCTGCTGCAGGGTATCGACCAGAACTACCCCCTGTTTGTCAGCCTCAATCCCAAGCGGGAAATCCCCCAGCACCTGATTTTCGACCAGACCGATTTCGATCATCCGGTGTTCGACCATGACGCCATGGCCGCCCAGGCGCGCATCGCGAGCCTGCAGGGCAGGCGGGGCACCTGGTTCGCCGGCGCCCATCTGGGCCACGGCTTCCACGAAGACGGTCTGTCCAGCGCGGTCAAGGTCGCGCGCGCGCTGGGCGCCGTCATCCCGTGGGAAGAAGAGAGCGCGCCACGCGCCGATGCGCCGCAACAAAAGTCCCGCCCGCCCGTTTTGATGCCGGGATTTTCGCGCCCTGGTCCGGTGCCTGCAGAATTGTTTTGAGCCGCGCCCAAGTTTAGTCTTGGCCTTTTCCGCGATGGGAAGCCGCCATGCCCCTGATACCCGCCTCTTATATCGAGAAGAGCTGGCGCAAGGCGCTGGACTCACTGGAGTTCGGCACACTCACATTCACCGCGCCCAATGGCGAGATCACCATCGCCCGTGGCGCGCAGGCCGGGCCCGAGGCCAGCTTCCGCATTCGTGACTGGGAGGTGCTGCGCCGGATCATGGCGCGCGGCGATATCGGGCTGGGCGAGGAATATATCGCGGGCAGCTGGGACACCGACAATGTCGAAAAGCTGATCAGCCTGTTCCTGCTGAACTTGGATCACTTCTCGGATTTCAGCAACGGCAGCTTCCTCAACCGGCTGGGCTTTGTGATCCACAATGCGCTGGTGCGGCGCAACTCCCTGGCGGGCTCCGCACGCAACATCCAGGACCATTACGACGTCGGCAACGAATTCTATTCGCTGTGGCTCGACCGGAGCATGACCTATTCCTCGGCGCTCTATGCCGGCGCCTGCGACCTGTTCCGCGCCCAGCAGAACAAGTATGAGCGCATCATCTCCAAGTTCGACAAGCCGAGGGCCAGCGTGCTGGAGATCGGCTGCGGCTGGGGCGGCTTTGCCGAACGCGCCGCGGCCGACAATCACCAGGTCACCGGGCTCACCATCTCGCCTTCCCAGCACAAATTCGCCACCGAGCGGCTGAAGGGCGCCGCCGACATCAAGCTGGAGGACTATCGCCGCTCCAAAGGCCAGTTCGACAATATCGTCTCCATCGAGATGTTCGAGGCGGTGGGCGAGCATTACTGGCCGCAATATTTCGCGGTCCTGGCCGAGCGGCTGAAGCGCGGCGGCCGCGCCATCATCCAGACCATCACCATCAAGGACGAATTGTTCACCGGCTACCGCACGCGCAGCGACTTTGTCCGCCACTATGTCTTTCCCGGCGGCATGTTGCCGTCACTGGCGCGCTTCCGCGAGGAAGCCGAGAGAGCCGGGCTGAAATTCGCCGGCGCGTTCGGCTTCGGCAAGGACTATGCCCGCACCTTGCGCGAATGGCTGGTGCAGATGCAGGGACAGGAAAGCGCGATCCGGGCGTTGGGCCATGACCAGCAATTCCTGCGCAACTGGGAATTCTATCTGGGCATCTGCGCGGCGACCTTCGAAGTCGCGCGTACCGATGTCGTGCAGGTGGAATTGGTAAACGCCTAGGGCGTCCCGCTCATCACGTCGGAAAAGCTCAGGCGCGCATCGAACAGCGAGCGCACCACCAGCTGCACGCGGGTGGAGACACCGAAGCGGCGCTTGGCGTCCTCGATATGCTTGTGCACGGTGGATTCGCTGATCCCCAGCACCTGGCCGATCTCCCAGTCGCTCTTGCCCTGCGCCACCAGCACCACGCAGTCGCGCTGGCGCGGCGTCAGTTGCGGCCCGCGCGGCTCCGCCGAGCCGGGCTCGCGCAGATTCTCCGCCGCATCAAAGGCGAGCGCGCCGATATAATGCGCCGCCGCCAGGCTTTCCAAAGGCAAAGGCACGCCATTTTTCATCAGGAAGGAGCAGCAGCCGGCAAAGACGGAATAGCTGCCCGCTTCCTGGGCGCCGCGCGGCCGGTGAATCGGCACCGTCACCGCCGCGCCAATGCCCGCGGCATGGGCCGCATCCAGGAAATCACGCTGCGAGCGGCTGAGCGCAACCAGGCGCGAAATGTCCGACCACAGGAACGGCGCGTATGATTGCATCGCCGCCGCCAGCACGGCGTCACCGGGGGCCTGCGCCACCGCATTCCAGCCCGGCGGCAGATCCGCCAGCCACACCTGGCCGGATGCGCCCTGCAGCAGAAGATGATGGAAACCCAGCGCCCAGGCCGCTTCGCACAACAGGCCACGCAACTGGGCTATGCTGCGCGCCATGCGGGAGGCATGGGCGAAGTCCTGCACAATGCGCGGACGGGTGCGCACGGGCTCCTCGGACTGGGGCAAGTCAAGCGGTTCGCTCATACGCGATCCTATATCCGGAAAAGCCGTAGGCGGAAGTTTTCATTGCCCGGCTGGAATACACTTTCCCAATGGCGGCAGCGATCCGGCTGATGCAAATGATGCGTTTCGACACAGCCGCCAACCTGGAATTGCCCCGCGCGAAGCGGGACTGCGCCTCGCGGCCTCACTCTTTGAGAGAGCGTGGAACGGAAAGCCGCGCCATAAAAGCGCTGTTTTTGTGCACAAAATCGGTTATGGAGGGCCCCCGTCAGGGGACACCAAGAAGGGCCGATTTCCATGTTGTGTAAAATTTCCGTCGCGCTGGCGCTGCTGGCGGGCTCCGCTGTTGCGGCCTCCACGACCGGAGCCTATGCGGCGGGCGACGCCAAGGCGGGCGCCAATGTGTTCAAGCGCTGCGCGGTTTGCCATACCAGCGACAAGGGCGGCGGCGATGGGCTGGGCCCCAATCTGTTTGGCGTGTCCGGCCGCAAGGCGGCGAGCCGTCCCGGCTTCGCCTATTCCGCGCCCCTGAAGAAATCCGGCCTGGTTTGGAACGATGCCAATCTCACCAGGTGGGTGGCGGCCCCGGCCCGGGTCGTTCCCGGCACCAAGATGACCTTCGCCGGCCTTTCCAGCAAAAGGCAGCAGGCGGACGTGGTCGCCTATTTGGCCACTCTGAAGTAGGCCCTGCGGCGGAGTGACGCGCCTTCGGTTAACCAGCTTTGCTGCTTTGCAACAAAAGCAGGCCGGTATCCTGCGTCCCTTCGTTGACAGCCCCGAGGCCGCAGCCATATTTTTTGCACCGCACAAGAAGGACGGCAACGCCCAAGCGGAACAACCGGCCGCCGAGACTCGGGACTAGCGAAACACCATGAAGGTTCTGGTGCCCGTCAAGCGGGTGATTGACTACAACGTCAAGGTTCGCGTGAAAGCGGACCAGAGCGGCGTGGACTTGGCCAATGTCAAAATGTCCATGAACCCGTTCGACGAGATTGCCGTCGAGCAGGCCGTGCGCCTGAAGGAAAAGGGCAAGGCGACGGAAGTGGTGGCCGTCTCCATCGGCCCAGCGCAGGCCAGCGAAACCATCCGCACCGCGCTCGCCATGGGTGCGGACCGCGGCATCCTGGTCAAGACCGACCAGACGGTGGAGCCGCTGGCTGTCGCCAAGATCCTCAAGGCCATCGTCGACGAGGAAAAGCCGGGCTTTGTCATCACCGGCAAACAGGCGATCGACGATGACGCCAACCAGGTGGGCCAGATGCTGGCCGCTCTGCTGGGCTGGCCGCAAGGCACCTTCGCCCATTCCATGGAGTTGGGGCCCGAAGAAGGCGAGCCGCGCAGCGCCAAGATCACGCGTGAGATCGATGGCGGGCTTCAGACCGTGGAGGTGAAGCTGCCGGCAGTGATGACCACCGACCTGCGCCTCAACGAGCCGCGCTATGCTTCGCTGCCCAACATCATGAAGGCCAAGAAAAAGCCCATCGCGGAAAAATCACCCGCTGACCTGGGCGTGGATATCGCGCCGCGTTTCAAGGTGCTGAAGGTCTCGGAACCGCCCAGGCGCGGCGGCGGCGTGAAAGTGGCCAATGTTGGCGAACTGCTGGACAAGCTCAAAACCGCCGGAGTGTTGTGAGATGGCGTCGCTGGTCATCGCCGAACACGACAATGCCGTGCTGAAGGACGCCACCCACAAGACGGTGACGGCGGCGGCAGAGATTTCAACGCCGGTGCATGTGCTGGTGGCCGGCGAAAATTGCGCGGCTGTGGCCGAGGCGGCGGCGAAGATCGCGGGCGTGGAGAAAATTCTGCTGGCGGATGCGGCTTTTTATGCACGCCAGCTGGCCGAGCCGATGGAAGTGCTGATCCTGTCGCTGGCCGGCAACTATGACGCCATCCTGGCGCCGGCCACCACGACGGGCAAGAACTTCCTGCCACGCGTCGCCGCCAGGCTGGATGTCGGCCAGATCTCTGAAATCCTGAAAGTGGTGTCGCCCGACACCTTCGAGCGGCCCATCTATGCCGGCAATGCCATCGAGACCCTGCAGGCCCCGTCCGGCAAAAAGGTCATCACCGTGCGCACCACCGCCTTCAAGGCGGCGGCTGAAGTTGTTCCAGGGGCTGCTCCGCAGCCGGGGGGCGGCGCTGCGCCGGTCGAAAAGATCGCGCCCTCGGCCGATCCCGGACTGTCGTCTTTTGCGGGCGAGGCGCTGTCGAAATCCGAGCGCCCCGAACTCACCTCGGCCAAGATCGTGATCTCCGGCGGCCGCGGCCTGGGCTCAAAAGAAAACTTCCATCTGCTGGATTCCATCGCCGACAAGCTGCATGCCGCGGTCGGCGCCAGCCGCGCCGCGGTGGATGCGGGCTTTGTGCCCAATGACTATCAGGTCGGCCAGACCGGCAAGGCGGTGGCGCCCGATCTCTATATCGCGGTGGGAATTTCCGGCGCCATCCAGCATCTGGCGGGCATGAAGGATTCCAAGGTCATCGTGGCCATCAACAAGGATTCGGAAGCCCCGATCTTCCAGGTGGCGGACTATGGACTGGTGGGCGATCTGTTCCAGATCTTGCCGGAGCTTGATGGAGAACTCACCAAGCGCGGCTACAGTTGAGGGCATGTAACATGGCAGTGGAAAAAATCGGCGTCATTGGTGCGGGACAGATGGGCACGGGCATCGCCCATGTGCTGGCGCTGGCGGGTTACGACGTGGTGCTGGACGACATCAACAAGGATGCGCTGGCCAAGGCGGTCGGCATCATTGAAAAGAACATGCAGCGCCAGGCCCACAAAGGCCTGATCAACGAAGACCAGATCAAGCCGGCCTTGACGCGCATTCGCGTCACCCAGACCCTGGACGACCTCCAGGACCGCGACATGGTGATCGAGGCGGCGACCGAGGACGAAGTGGTCAAGAAGAAGATCTTCCAGGATCTGTGCAAGCGCATTTCACCCACCGCGATGGTCGCCACCAACACCTCATCCATTTCCGTGACCCGGCTGGCGGCCGCCACCGACCGGCCGGAGAGTTTCATCGGCCTGCATTTCATGAATCCGGTGCCGGTGATGCAGCTGGTGGAAGTGATCCGCGGCATCGCCACCAACGACACGACCTTCCAGGCGGCGCTGGAGATCGTCAAGCGCGTGGGCAAGACCGCGGCCTATGCCGAGGATTTCCCCGCCTTCATCGTCAACCGCATCCTGCTGCCGATGATCAACGAGGCGGTCTATACGCTCTATGAAGGCGTGGGCAATGTGGACGCCATCGACACCGCCATGCGGCTGGGCGCCAATCATCCCATGGGCCCGCTGCAGCTGGCCGACTTCATCGGCCTCGACACCTGCCTCTCCGTGATGCAGGTGCTGTATGAAGGACTGGCGGATTCCAAATACCGCCCCTGTCCGCTGCTGGTGAAATATGTCGAAGCCGGCTGGCTGGGCAGAAAAACCGGCCGCGGCTTCTATGACTATCGCGGTGAACATCCGGTGCCCACGCGCTAGATCCGCTCCGCGCGCCTTTAGCTGCCCGTAATGCGTTTGAAATAAGCCACGGATTCTTCCGACCCCCAATCCGCCGGTCCCGCCGCGCGGGCGATGATTTTGCCATTGGGATCGATCAAGACCGTCATGGGCAGACCGTAGGCGCCCACCCCGCGCATCATCGCGCCGCTGTCATCCACCAGCGTGGGCAGCGAGCCGGCATTGTGGCTTTTCAGGAAAGCGTCCACCTCGGCGGGCTTTTCGCGCCAGTCCACCGCCAGCACTTTCAGACCCGGCGCGAATTTGGCCAGCCGGGCCAGCGACGGCAGCTCGTTAACGCAAGGTCCGCACCAGGTGGCCCAGAGATTGAACAGCACATAACGGCCATGAAACGCGTCCAGCGCATGGCGGCCACCCGCCGCATCCGCGAAGGTTCCGGCGGGGGCGGCTTTGGGCGCTTTTTCGAGCACCAGCACCGACAGCGAGGCCGGCGGCTGGAAGCCCTGATGGACAGAAAGCAGGCCTTTCCCATATAGAACGCCCAGCGCAAGCGCGGCGATCACGGCCAGGCTGATAAGGATTTTCTTGGTCATGGCCCTTCGGATGACAGAATGAGCACCAACAAAATGTGGGGCGGGCGGTTTGCCACCGGCCCGGCCGCCATCATGAGGGAGATTACCCCCTCGATCGATTTCGACAAGCGCCTCGCGGCCGAAGACCTGGCGGGGAGCCGCGCGCATTGCCGCATGCTGGCCAATGAGGGGATCATCTCCAAGGATGACGGCAAGGCAATCCTGGATGGCCTCACCGTCATCGAGCAGGAAATCGCCGAAGGCACATTCGTCTTCAGGCGCGAGCTGGAAGACATCCATCTCAATATCGAAGCGCGGCTGGCCGAGTTGATCGGGCCTGCGGCGGGACGGCTGCACACCGCGCGCTCACGCAATGACCAGGTGGTGACCGATTTTAGGCTGTGGGTGCGCAGCGCTTGCGAGCGCGCCGATCAGGGCCTGCTGGCGTTGCAGCGGGCGCTGTACGCGCAGGCCGAAAAGCATCTCGACACCATCATGCCGGGCTTCACCCATATGCAGGTGGCCCAGC
>DATAWO010000075.1:0-4997 GCA_036267165.1 Rhizomicrobium sp.
CAACAATCCCGAACGCTGGAAGAACGCCACCGGCGCCGACCGCTATCGCCGCGCCATCTATACCTACATCAAGCGCACCGCCATCTATCCCAGCTTTGTCACCTTCGACGCCGCCGAACGGCAGTTGAGTTCACCGCGCCGCATTGCCACCAACACGCCGCTGCAGGCGCTGGTGACCCTGAATGACCCGGTCTTCTATCAAGCAGCCCAGGCGCTGGCGGCGCGCATGGCCCGCGACGCGCCGACCGCGGCCGGCGACCGGCTGGACAATCAGCTGAATTTCGGCGCGCGCCTGGTGCTGTCGCGCGATCTTTCGGCGCCGGAGCTTAAAGTGCTGCGCGGCCTGCATGCCAAGGCCGGCATGACGGCGGTGGCCAGCGCCCTGTTCAACCTCGATGCCGCGCTGACACGGTGACAGCCATGCCGCACTCTCCCTTCCTTGATCAGTGCAAGCTTACAGCCGACACAAGGCGCCACTTTCTGGGCTGGGGCATGGGCGGGCTGGGCGCCTTCTTCCTGAACAGCGCCATGGCGCAGCCCAACGGGTCCAAAAACGCCGCCACAGCCGCCGCGCTGCCGATCCAGCATGATCCTTCCGCGCCCCTGTCGCCGCTTCCGCCGCCCTTCACGCCCAAGGTGCGGCGGGTGATCTATCTGCATATGGGCGGCTCGCCCAGCCAGCTTGAGTTGTTCGACCACAAGCCGGAACTGACCAAGTTCAACGGCCGCGACTGTCCCGACATGTTCCTGAAGGGCAAGCGCTTTGCCTTCATCACCGGCGTGCCCAAGCTTCTGGGCACCATGTTCCCCTTCCACCGGGCCGGTGAAAGCGGAAGCTGGATATCGGACCGCCTGCCGCATCTGGAAAAGCGGATCGACGATCTCTGCATCATCAAATCCATGCGCACCGACCAGTTCAACCACGCGCCGGCGCAGCTTCTGGTGCAGACCGGCGATCCTCGCCTGGGTCATGCCTCGCTGGGGTCATGGATCACCTATGGGCTGGGGAGCGAAAACCAGAACCTGCCCGGATTCATCGTCATGATTTCCTCCAGCAGCACCACCGCCAATGCCGGCAAGCCGCTCTGGGGCTCGGGCTTCCTGCCCAGTGTCTATCAGGGCGTCCAGTGCCGCACGGCGGGCGAACCGGTCCTGTATCTGGACAATCCCAAAGGGGTCAGCCGTGCCGAGCGGCGCCAAGTGTTGGACGCGGTGGACGAAATCAATCGCGAGACCTATGCGCAATTCGGCAATCCCGAGACCGTGGCCCGGGTCGCCCAATATGAGATGGCCTACCGCATGCAGCTTGAAGCCAGCGACGCCATGGACATCACCCGCGAGCCGGCCCCTGTGCTGGCCCGCTATGGCGCCGAGCCCGGCAAGACCAGCTTCGCCAACAATTGCCTGGTGGCGCGGCGGCTGGCCGAGCGCGGCGTGCGCTTCATCCAGCTTTATCACTGGGGCTGGGATTCCCATGGCACGCCGGTGGACCAGGGCTTGAATGTCGGACTGGTGGATTGCTGCCACGCCACCGACCAGCCCACCGCCGCGCTGCTGGCCGACCTCAAGGAGCGTGGACTGCTGGAAGACACCCTGATCGTTTGGGGCGGGGAATTCGGGCGCACGCCCATGCAGGAGAACCGCGGCGGCCAGGAGATGAAATATATCGGCCGCGACCATCATCCCGAGGCTTTTTCCATCTGGCTGGCGGGCGGCGGCATCAAGTCGGGCATCAGCCATGGCGCCACCGACGATCTGGGCTATGACGTGGTGCGCGATCCGGTCGAAGTGCGCGACCTGCACGCCACCATGCTCTATCTGCTGGGATTTGATTACCGCACCCTGAGCTATCCCTACCAGGGCCTCGACCAGAAGCTCACCGGGGTCAAGCCGGCACGCGTCATCTCGGAAATTCTGGCATAGGGGCGATGTCTTTAGAGCCGCGCGCATCGGGATATCTGTCGGCCCCGCTTTATCTCGCCTGTGTCGTGCTGGTGACAGGCGCAGGTTTGGCGACGGCCATGGCCTTGCGTCCTGCGTTCGCGCACCGGGTGCTGGAGCTGGTGGGTCTGGAGGCCATGCCGCAGGCCACGCCCAATTCCTTCTATGCGACGCGTGTCGGCCCGCTCTTCGCCCAGCATTGCACAAGTTGCCACGGCGAGACCCGGCAGAAAGCCGAGCTCCGGCTGGACAGCTATGCTTTTGCGCTGCGTGGCGGCCGCCATGGCGCGGTGATCGTGCCGGGCAAGCCTGCGGCCAGCGAACTGATGACACGCATCACCCTGCCCGCCGGCGATGACCGCGCCATGCCGCCTGAAGGCAAAACCCCGCTGTCACCGGACGACGTGACTGTGATCCGGCTGTGGATCGCAGCCGGCGCCTCTCCCACAACACCGCCCTCCGCCATCAAGGGTGCGCCACGCCTGGTGGCTGAAGTGAAATTTCCCGAACTGGACCCTGCCGCCACCCGCCGGCTGCGCGCGCCGCTGGCCGGTGATGTCGAGCGGCTTTCGGCCCGCTATCCCGGTCTTGTCGTCTATGAAGCGCGCAATTCCGCTGATCTGGAACTGGATGCCGCGAGCCGTGGCGCGGCTTTCACCGACGCCGACCTCAAGGCCTTTCTGCCGTTGCGCAGCCATATCCTGCGCATCGATCTTTCCGGCACCGCCATCACCGACGCTTCGGCTGAGACCCTGGCCCAGATGACGGCCCTGAAAACCTTGCGGCTGGCCAACACCAAGACGGGCGACGAGACCATTGCCGCGTTGGCGCGGCTCAAATCGCTCAGGTCCCTGACCGTCACGGGAACGCGGGCGACAAAACCCGCGCTGGCGCCGCTGTCGAAGGCCGGCGTGGCAATCCACGGAGACGACAATGCAGACTGACCCGGCCGTCCCCACACCTGTGGCCGGCGAACAGGTTCGCGTGTGGGACGCGCCGACGCGCCTGTTCCACTGGAGCATCGTGGCGCTTGTGTTCGTCTCCTGGCTGAGCGCGGATCAAGGCTACATGACCGTGCATCTGTGGTCGGGCTTGAGCCTTCTGGCGCTGCTGCTGTTCCGCCTTGGCTGGGGCCTGATGGGGTCCACCACCGCGCGCTTCGGCGACTTCCTGCATCCGCCCCGCAAGGTGCTTGCCTATCTCAAGACCCAGGCGCGGGGCGCAAGCCCGTTGCATGCCGGACACAATCCGGCCGGCGGCCTGATGGTGATGGCGCTGCTGGCGGTGCTGCTGGCCCAGGTCTTGACCGGCCTGTTCGCCAATGACGGCCTGAAATTCAGCGGTCCGCTGGCGCTTTTCGTCAGCGATGACGCCTCCGACCAGTCGACCAGGATTCACGGCATCATCTTCAACATCATCCTGGCGCTGGTATGGCTGCATGTCGTCGCGGTGGGATTCCACCATTTCGTCAAGGGCGACAATCTGGTCGGCCCGATGGTGAGCGGAAAGAAACATCGTTCGCGCGTGCCCGAGAGCGCCAACATCATTTTCGCCCATCCGGCGCTTGCACTTGGGCTGCTTCTGGCTTCCGCCGCCGTGGCGGCATGGATACTGTTCTGAAGGGGAATGAAAATGCGAAAGCTGTTTCACGGATTTTTTCTGCTCATGGCGGGGTTGACGGCGCTGGCGTCACCGGCGGTGGCGCTGCATTTTGCGATGGACAGCAAATTCCTCACACCACCGACCGGGATGACGACGGTGAGGGATTCCCATGGCGACATCGCCGTTTCACCCGCCGGCGAGATCTATGTCAGCGTGCAGGGCGGCGATCATGCCGGCATCCAGGTCTACAGTGCCGGCGGCCATTATCTGCGCAATGTGCCTGACGCGCTCACCGACCTGCACGGCTTCATCATCACCCGAGGACGGGACGGCAAGCCTTACATCTTCGGCGTCAGCCGCCTGGCGCAGCAGATCGTGCAGATCGCGCTGGACGGCAGGAAAGTCCTGGCCATCCCGGCGACCTCGGTGCCCGACCAATATCAGAATCACGCGGCGGGCAAGCCGGCCACCAACCTCACCGGCATCGCGGTGGCGCCCAATGGCGACATCTATGTCACCGACGGCTATGGCCTGGACTTCATCCACCGCTTCGACAAAGACGGCCACTATATCGCCAGCTTCGGCGGCAAGGGCCCGCCGTGGAACTTCAACACATGCCACAAGATCGCGATCGATACCCGCTTCACGCCGGTGCGCCTGCTATGCACCGACCGCCGCAACAACCGGCTGGTGCATATGGACCTGCAGGGCCATGTGCTGGGCACGTTCGCGGAGAATCTGCGCCTGCCCAGCGCGCTGGCGATCCACGGAGACGAACTGGCCGTGGCGGAGCTGGCCGGACGGGTCACCGTGCTGGGCCGCGACGGCGCGGTGCTGGCCACCATCGGCGAAAACGACAATGCCAATGAAATATCGACCAACAAGGCAGCACCGGAAATCTGGCGGGAAGGGGTTTTCTACGCGCCGCACGGCATCACCTATGACGCCGCGGGCAATCTGCTGGTCAGCGAATTCAATCAATGGGGCCGGGTCACGCGCCTCACGCGGCAGTGACCGGGACCACTTATAACACATTGAAACTCAAGCCGTTCCGTGAAGGACGCGAACCAGCCACATACCGGCGCGATTTGCGCTATCATCCCGAAAGACAGAAGCCCGCCCTCGAGAGGTAACAAATGCGCTCTGTTTTGTTTCTGGCCGCCGGCCTTGCCTGCGTGTCGCTTCCCGCTCTTTCGCAAGCCGCGCCTCAGTCCGATATTGCGGTGGTGCATTACAAAGCCGTGCCGCAATGGCCCAAGCCGCTGTTGGGCGACAAGGGCGTTGCGGCCCCCTGGAACTACTGGCAGGTCTCCAGCGTCGCGGTGGAGAAGAACGGCAATATCCTGGTGCTTCATCGTGGCGACGACCCGATCCTGGAATATAGGCCCGACGGCGAACTCATCGGCCCCTGGGGCGAGGTAAAGTTCGATCATGGCAAGGTGGGCGCGGTAAGC
>DATAWO010000076.1:0-3168 GCA_036267165.1 Rhizomicrobium sp.
GCCGGTCGTTGCGATAAAAACATGGCTATCCGGATTTCGACGGGTGCAGCCGTTCCGGATGGTGCAGATGGCGTCGCCATTCAGGAAGATGTCGAGCGCGATGATCGAAAAGTGAAAGTGCCAAAGATCCGGGCCGGGCAAAATGTCCGGCCGCGGGGCGGCGATTTCAGCGCCGGTTCGTTGTTGCTGACACGCGGGCGCCTCCTGGATGGCGTGGGCGTGTCACTGGCGGCTGCCGCCGGGCAGGCCACACTGCTGGTCAAGCAGAAGCCGCGTGTCACCATACTTTCCAGCGGGGACGAATTGGCCGTGCCTGGCAGCGAACCTGGCCCGTGGCAGATATTCGATTCCGCCACTTATGCGATCGCGGCGCAGGCTCGCAAATGGGGCGCAAGCGTGCAAAGGCTGGCCGTGGTACGTGATGATGCCACTGCTATCGCCACCTCCGCCGAAAAAGGCCTGCGGGATAGCGATCTGCTGGTTGTGATCGGCGGCGCGTCGGTTGGAGAGCACGACCATGCGCGTCCGGCGTTGATGCGTTTGGGGCTCGAGATTTCCGTCGAGAAGGTCGCGGTGCGGCCAGGCAAGCCTACCTGGTTTGGTATGACGCCGCTGGGAGCCGTGCTTGGCTTGCCCGGAAACCCGGCATCGGCCCTGGTCTGTGCCGAGATTTTTCTCAAACCCATGCTGGCCGCGATGCAGGGCCGCGATGCCGGGCCTGGCGTGCATCGCGCCGCGCTTATGGCGCCTTTGCCGGCCAATGGTCCGCGTGAGCACTATCTGCGCGGTCTTTTGACGGCCGATGGGGATGGAAGACTGACGGTGCGCGCTTTCGAAGATCAGGATTCTTCGCTGATCTCGGTATTCGCATCGGCCAATGCCTTGATTTGCCTGCCGGCGAATGCGCCGGCCATGCCCGCCGGTACATTGGTAAATGTGTTGCCGCTGGATGGCCTGGGATGCTGAGTGCGGACGAAGCTCAGATCCTGGCAACGAGTTTCTGGGTGGCCGCGAATGCGGTTCTGTGGTCGTTGCCTTTTGCGGTCGCCGCGGCTTTCATCCTGTCACGCCGGTTTCCGGGCAAGCTTGCCCTGGAAGGCGTGACCCATCTTCCCATCATTCTGCCGCCCGTCCTGGTGGGCTTTCTGCTTCTCATGCTTTTCGGGCGGCGTGGGCCATTGGGCGTGCTGCTGGCTCGGCTTGGCGTTCATCTGGCTTTCACGGCCAGCGGCGCAGCGCTCGCGACAGCGGTGATGATCTTCCCGGTATTCGTTCGCAGCATCCGCCTGTCTTTTGAGGCCACGGACCGAAACCTGTTCGAGGCGGCAGCGGTGCTTCGCGCCGGTCCGTTCGACCGCTTTGTTTCGATCGCCCTGCCTTTGGCCGCGCCTGGCATCCTGGCCGGCGTCGTCATGGCTTTTGCGACCGCGCTGGGTGAATTTGGCGCGGTGATCACGTTTGCCGCCAATATCCCCGGTCAGACCCAGACATTGCCTCTGGCGATTTATGCGGTTCTGCAACAGCCGGGCGGCGAAGCGGAGGCCGCCCGGCTTGCCACGCTTTCCTTTATTCTGGCGATGCTGGCCCTCGTCGCGGCTTCGTTTCTGCAACGCTGGTCGGTGCGGCGGTTGTCGGGATGAAGACACTCGAGACAGATATCGAACTTGGACTGGGCGCTTTCCAGCTGCGCGCGCGTTTCACCGCGCCCGGGACGGGCATCACCGTTTTGTTCGGGCCGTCCGGCGGTGGCAAGACAACGCTTTTGTCCGCGATTGCGGGGCTGCGGCGGCCGGACCGGGGCTCTGTCAGGCTTGGGGGCATGGACGTTACGGGGCTGGCGCCGCACCAGCGCGGGATCGGCCTGGTTTTCCAGGACGCGAGGCTGTTTCCGCATCTCACGGTCCGTCAGAACATCGCCTATGCGGCGCACCGCGCGCCACAAGGTGCCTTGCCGCTGCAAGAGGCTGCGGGGTTCTTTGATATCCAGCACTTGCTCGACCGGCCAGTGAGGAATTTGTCGGGTGGCGAAAGGAATCGGGTGGCGCTGGCACGCGCGCTGGCATCGCGACCGGATTTTCTATTGCTGGACGAACCCTTCGCGGCCCTCGATCGCGCCCGGCGGCATGCTTTTATCCGGGTGCTGCTGGATACGCATCGTCACTACAGCCTGCCGATGATGGTGGTGACCCACGATATTGACGATGCGGCCGCTCTTTCCCGCAATCTCGTGGCGCTGAAGAACGGAGAGGTGATAACAGAGGGAAGCTTCGTGGACGCCGCGCGCAGGCCGCCATTCCAGGCTTTGCTCGATGCCCGAGATATTGGTTCTCCCATGCCGGTCGCGGCCTTGCGCAGCCTTCACGGCGGCGAGTCGCTGTGGTTGCGGGCTGATCAGGTTTTGCTCATGACGCAAGAGCCGCATGGGGTCTCCGCCCGAAACGTGTTGACGGGCGAGGTGCGGGCCGTGATCCCGGAAAGCGAAACCAGTCTCCTTGTCGAGCTCGAAACACCCGCGGGCATGGTTCTTTCGCGCGTCACGCCCGATGCGGTCATTGAACTTGGTCTGGAGAAAGGGAAACGGGCCTGGATCCCGGTGAAAGTTCACGCTCTTTGAGATCTCCGAATATTTCCGACCGTTGGTATTTTGACTGCCAAGCTGATTTGGCGGTAGTTTGGTAACCATTGCAGTCCTATTTCCAGATGGTATTTTTGTTCGGTATTATGGCGCAAACGCCGGAAGTATCGCTGGCGGCTGCTCCCCATATCCCCAGCCATGACTAGGACCGCGCCATGAGCGCAGGGGTGACGATATGGGTTGTATTACTTGGCAAGTTGACCGTTCAGCCAAGCTTGCAAGGTTAGGTCTTTGGAAGGAACGGACGGCCTGTCCTTGCCAAGGCGGAAAGCGTGGATGCCCCCTGGCATATTCCCGGTTCGGGGAGCTTCCATTGGGGTTCCCAACTGATTAGTCACAAAAGTGTACCCATTGTTCTTACCGTCATTGAACCAGTAGCCGACGCCGCTAACGACTCAAAGTATTTCGCCGTTAGGGCTGAAGGGTATCGAGAATGTAGGGCCACACGGCAAGTCTCGCGTCTCACCGGGAAAAATTGTCTGTCCTCCCAAGCGGCCCATGCCAGTCACGACTCTTGGGCTGAAACGAAGAAT
>DATAWO010000077.1:0-11639 GCA_036267165.1 Rhizomicrobium sp.
GAATTACCAGCGTCCGTTGCCGTTCAGCGATCACACGACCGCGAACGAGACGACCAGGATCTATACCTTCAACCTGAATACCGCTTCCCAGAAAACCGAAGGTTGGGATTTCGAGACCAACTATGGCTGGCAGATGTCGGATATGGTGGACGACTGGAAGGGCTCGTGGAATACGCGCCTGCTGGCGACCTATCAGCCGGTCATCAACAATTCGGTACTGTATCCCGGCGCGCCGTTCACCCGCATCCCCGATCCCAGCACCCGCATCACCTGGTTCCTGAACTACAGTCTGAACGACTGGAGCCTGGGTCTTGAAGACGAGTGGGTGTCGGGCTTCAGCCAGGTGGGTGGTCCGGTCCTGCCGGCAGGTTCCGCCCAGGCGGCGTCGGGCCTCAACAACTGGGTCAATCCGCATGTGAATTCCTGGAACCAGGTCGACCTGAACATCTCGCGCAACTTCCAGTATGAAGGTGCCGACATGACAGGCTATTTCGTGGTCCAGAACTTCCTCAATGCCATGCCGGCCTATATTCCCAACGGAACCATCGGCCAGCTGTATCCGACCTATACCAATGGCTACAACGTCCAGAGCGCGATGGGCCGTTACTTCACCATCGGCCTCAAGGCGAATCTGTAATCTTCACCCACGCGCGCCCCTTTGGGGTGCATACGGTAAATGGCCGGCGTCTCTCCCCTGGGGCGCCGGCCACTTTTTTTCTTATTCTCTTAAGGGCGCTTGGACGGTTCGGAACTTCCACTCGGATTACACTGTCTGCACCGCCAGACCCCCGGATTCCGGCTTGTCTGTCTGAAGGTTCCGTAAGCTGCGGAACCCCGCGCCAGCCGGTTCGTTCCGACCGGTGCAGCTTTCATGAACTTGCGGACATTTCGCCACGACAAGCTGTGACGGACCTAAGATATTCGCGGGACGCACCTTTTCTATAGCGAGGTCTCGGTTGGATTTCGCCCATGGCATTGCATGAGACGCTCCGCATCGCGGAAGATGTGCCGCACAATATTGCGGGCCGCTTGAACAGGCTTGGCACCCGAAGCCGGTGGATTCTTTATGGCCTGGGCGCGGCCGTCCTGTTGTTCATCGTCTGGGAGCTGGTCGCGCCTCTGTTCGCGACCAGGAAGAAGCCGCCGCCGGCGCCGCCGGTGAAAGTGGGTGTTGCCGTCCGCAAGGATGTGACGGTGATGCAGAACACCATCGGCACGGTGGTGTCGCCCGCCATGGTGCAGGTCACCGCCCAGGTCACCGGCAAGCTGCTGGTGGCCAATTTCCGCGAGGGCGACATTGTCCATAAGGGCGATGTCCTGTTCCAGATCGATCCCGCGCCTTACGAAGCGGCGCTGGGTCAGGCGCAAGGACAGCTGGCGCGTGATGACGCGACCCTGGCCAATGACCGTGTGGACCTGTCGCGCTATCAGGCCCTGATGAAGCAGAACGCCATCGCCGAGCAGCAGGTCGCCACCCAGGAAGCCAAGGTCAAGTCGGACCAGGGCGTGGTGGTGACCGACAAGGCGGCGGTGGACGCGGCGCGCATCAACCTGGCCTATACCCGCATCACCTCGCCGGTGGATGGCAAGACCGGCCCCATCTTCATCCAGCCGGGCAATGTGATCCCGGCGGTCAGCGCCACCAGCCAACCGCTGGTCACCATCACCCAGATCCAGCCCATCAAGGTGTCGTTTCAGCTGCCGCAGAACGGGCTGGCGCAGATCCAGAACCAGTACAACCAGCACCGTCTGATGGCGGTGGTCCCCATCGCGGGCGTGCCGGGCGGCAGCGAGAAGGCGCCGGTGGATTTTGTCAGCAATATCGTCAGCGCCACCACCGGCACCATCGAGCTGCGGGCCGACTTTCCCAACACCGACATGCGGCTGGTGCCGGGCCAGACGGTCACCGTCGCCGCCACCATCAACCAGATCAGCGGCGCAACCGTCGTGCCGCGCGATGCCGTCAATCTTGGGCCTGACAGCGCCTTCGTGCTGGTGGTGAGGGGCGGCAAGGCGTATTCCCAGACTGTCAAAGTGCTGAACGACGACGGCGTCAATGACGCCATCCAGGGCGATGTGAAGCCGGGAGACAAGGTGGTCACCGACGGCCAGTTGCGTGTCACCTCCGGCCAGGCGGTGCGCGTCACCAGGGGCCAGGCCGCGCCCCGGCCAAGCGACGCCGAGCCATGAACGTCTCCGCGCCCTTCATCGAACGCCCGGTGATGACGGTGCTGTTGATGGTAGCGCTGGTGGCCTTTGGCGTATTCGGCTATTCCGCCTTGCCGGTCAGCGAATTGCCGGCAGTGGATTTCCCCACCATCAGTGTCTCCGCAAGCCTTCCGGGCGCGGTCCCGGACACGATGGCGAGCGCGGTGGCCACCCCGCTGGAATCGCAATTCTCCACCATTCCCGGCGTTTCCTCGATGACGTCGCAGAGTGTGGCGGGTTCGACCAGCATCACCATCCAGTTCGATCTGGACCGCAATATCGATGGTGCGGCGGAAGATGTGCAGGCCGCGATCCAGGCGGCGGCGCGGCAACTGCCGGTCAACATGCCTTCGCCTCCCACCCTGCACAAGGTCAATCCGGCGGACGCGCCCATCCTGTTCCTGGCGATGCAGTCGGATTCCATGCCGCTCTACGATCTCGACAAGTATGCGGAAAATCTTTTGGCCAGGCAGCTTTCAACCTTGTCGGGCGTGGCCGAAGTCGACGTGCAGGGCTCGCAGATTTTCGCGGTGCGGCTGCAGGTGGATCCGGCGCAGATGGCGGCGCGCAATATCGGCATCGACCAGGTGGCTTCGGCGGTGCAGGCCGCCAATGTCAATGTCGCCACCGGCACCCTCAATGGCCCGACCCAGGCAACATTGGTGCATGTCAATGGCCAGTTGATGAACGCTGATCTGTGGAAGAAGCAGATCATCGCCTGGCGCAATGGCGCGCCGGTGCGTTTTGCCGACATCGGAAACGCCATCAACGACGTGGAGAACAACCGCGCCGCGACCTGGTTGAACGGCAAGCGCGCCATCGTGCTCTCCATCCGGCGCCAACCCGGCTCCAACACCATCCAGATCATCGATGAGATCAACCGCATCATCCCGCGCTTCGAACGAACCCTGCCCAGTTCGGTGAAGCTTTCCACCATCTATGACCGCAGCCAGTCGATCCGTGCCTCGGTGGCCGATGTGCAAGTGACGCTTTTGATCGCCGCGGTGCTGGTGGTGATGGTGATCTTCGTCTTCCTGCGCACCCTGTCGGCGACGATCATTCCCTCCATCGCCCTTCCCATCACGATTCTGGGCGCCTTCGCCGGCATGAGCCTGTTCGGCTACAGCCTGGACAATCTTTCGCTGATGGCGCTGACGCTCTCGGTCGGCTTTGTGGTGGATGATGCCATTGTGATGCTGGAAAACATCGTCCGCCACATCGAGGAGGGCGAGGCGCCCTATGAGGCGGCGGAAAAGGGCGCGGCCGAGATCGGCTTCACCATCCTCAGCATGACCGTCAGCCTGGCGGCGGTCTTTATTCCGATCGTTTTCATGGGCGGCATTGTGGGGCGGCTGTTGCACGAATTCGCCGTCACCATCGTGCTCACCATCCTGATCTCCGGCTTCGTCTCGGTGACGCTTACCCCCATGCTGTGCAGCCGCTTCCTGAAAGCGGGAAAATCAAGCGAGCATGGCCGCTTTTATCAGTGGAGCGAAAAGACCTTCGATTATGTCGAGCAGCGCTACGAGCATTCGTTGAAATGGTGCATCCACCACAAGGTCTTCACCATGGGTCTGTTCGTGGTCAGCCTGCTGGCGACAGTGATCTTGTTCTACATCTCCAAGGAGGATTTCATCCCCTCGGTGGATACCGGCCAGATTCAGGTCGCGACTGAGGCGGCCGATCGCGTCTCCTTCGATTCCATGGTCAGGATGCAGCGCCGGATGGCCGAGATTGCCCAGCGCGATCCCAATGTGCAGGCGGTGGTGTCCTCGGTGGGTTCGGGCGGCCCACGCAACGGAACCAATACCGGAAGCATGCTGCTGAAGCTGACGGACTTGGACAAGCGCAAGCTTTCGGCGGACGAGATCATCCAGGAACTGCGGCCCAAGCTGCAGAGTATTCCCGGCATCAACGCCTATATGCAGAACCCGCCTTCTATCCGCGTCGGCGGCCATTCCTCCAAATCCACCTATCAATACACCTTGCAGGATACCGACCAGGACGAACTGGATTCGACCTCGCTCAAGCTGCAGAACGCTTTGTCTCATGCCCCCGGTTTCGCCGATGTCACCACCGACATGGACCTGAGCGCGCCGGCGGCCAATGTCGATATCGACCGCGACCAGGCCGCCGCCCAGGGCGTGTCGATCCAGTCCATCGAAACCGCCCTCGGAGCCGCTTTCGGAGGCGAACAGATTTCCACGCTCTATGCCAGCGACGCGGAATATTGGGTTATGCTGGAGCTGTTGCCCAAGTATCAGCAGGATCCGTCCTCCATCAATCTGCTCTATGTCTCCTCCAGTCTTGGCAGCGGCGGGACGAGCGCCAGCGCCGGCGCCGTCAACAGCGGCACCGGCACGGGCGGAGCCACCACCAGCACCAGCGCCAACACCACGCCCACCATTGTGCCGTTGAACACGGTGGCTCATGTGCGCATGGGCACCATGCCGCTGGCGATCAATCATCTGGGCCAACTGCCGTCGGTGACCATCTCCTTCAACCTGCTGCCGGGCTTTGCATTGTCCGATGCAGTGGCCGAAATTGCCCAGGCGCGCGAACAGGTCGGCATACCGCCCACGGTGCAAGGCCAGTTCGAGGGGCAGGCGGAAGCTTTTCAGAGTTCATTGTCCAATATCGGCATCCTGCTCGTCATCGCCATCATGACCGTCTACATCATCCTGGGCATCCTTTATGAAAGCTTCGTTCACCCGCTGACCATCCTGTCCGGCCTGCCGAGTGCCGCGGTCGGCGCCCTGATCACCCTGCAAATATTCGGCATCCCGCTCAGTCTCTATGCCTTTGTCGGCATGATCATGCTGATCGGCATCGTGAAGAAGAACGCGATCATGATGATCGACTTCGCGCTGCACCGGGAACGCCAGGAACATGTCAAGCCGGACCAGGCGATTTTCGAGGCGGCGATCGTGCGTTTCCGCCCGATCATGATGACCACCATGGCGGCGCTTCTGGGCACACTGCCGGTTGCCATCGGTTTCGGCGCCGGTTCGGAAGCACGCCGGCCGCTGGGTCTGGCGGTGGTGGGCGGCCTGCTGGTATCCCAGATGCTCACCCTCTACATCACGCCGGTGATCTATGTGTATCTCGACCAGCTGGGCGAGAAGGCGTCGCATTGGGGCCTGTTGGGCAAGCCGCAGAAGAAGCAGGCCGCCAAGCCGGGGCCGCGCCATTCCCCGCCCGGCGCCACGCCCGCGCCAGCGGAATAGCGGATCAAAAAGAAAAAAGGCGGCGCCCCGGATGGAGCGCCGCCTTTTTTTTGGATGATGGGTAGAACCGCTTAAGCCTTGGCGGCCTTGCGGCGGCGGGCGGCGGCGATGCCCGCCATGCCGGCGCCGAAGAGAGAAAGCGTCAGGGGTTCCGGCACCGGATCGGTTTTTTCGACCGTCATGGTCAGGTTGCCGGAACCGGTGGAGATGCCGTTGACACCACTCAGGGTGATGTTGTCCAGCGCCAGGCTCAACTCCGCGCCATCCGCGAAGTCGATAGTGGCGGGGCCGCTCCAGGCGATCTCGCCGCTGTCGGCATAGTAGAAGCCCCTCAGGTGGAACGTGTCGGTGATCGAACCGCTGCCGCCAATGGTTGTGCCGGCCAGGCCGGGCAGGTTGAAGAGGATATCCACGGCGATATTGTCCGTAAACATACGGTTGCTCAGCAGGCTCGCATCCAGGCCGGTGACGGTGAGGAGATCGGTATAGGTGGATCCGACGCCGCCCGTGAAGGAGAAGGGCGCGCTGGCGAAGGAGCCCGTGAAGTAGACCGGATTGTTCAGCAACGGCGAAGTGTCGCTGAAGGACAGCGAACCGCCGAAGGTCTCCATCGGTGAAGCCGATGCGGAGGACGACAGCGCGGCCACCATGACGAGGCCACCAAAGAGGTATTTCGAGAAGGACAGCATTATTTGTGCACCCAGTGTGATGTGTTGATGAAATTTATTTAGCAACCGGCGTGCCAAAAACCTGGGCGCGGAAAATCGGCGAAAACAAAATGAAAATTCGCGGGCTGTAAAAGCCGCTTACATGTTTACAGCTGCAATCGGGATCGCTGCAAAAGCAGGCGTCCTGTCAGGGCGCAGGCTCGCCGGTCGCGTCCATCAACAGGCGCACGAACTCCTTCATCTGGTTGCCGTCTATCCAGCGCACAACCGCGACGATGTCGTGCTGATAGTCGATGAAGATGACGTTGGAGCCGTCGCCGATAAAAGCGACGCTGTCGGCACGCGCGGCAGGATACATCTTCCTGCCGGTGTTCAGGTACCAGTTGCAGAAGCCGTAGCCGGGGTTGGGGCCGGTGGGCGTGGTCGCCATCTTGACCCAGGCGTCGGAGAGGACGGTCTTGCCGTCCCACTTGCCCTTGTTGAGGCCGAGCAGGCCCAAGCGCGCCTGGTCGCGGGCGGAGATGAACATGCCGCCGCCCCAATGGCCGCCGCCTGACACGACATGGATGCGCTTGCCGTCGACTTCGGTCCAGCTGTTCTCATAGCCTTCCCAGTGCCAGCTGTCCGACATGCCGATGGGACCCGCGACATATTGCTTGAGCACTTCGGGCAGCGGCCGCTTCCACAGATGCGTCAGCGCCAGGGCCAGCGCATTCACCCGCACGTCATTGTATTTCCAGGCCTGGCCCACCGGCGGCGGGCCCTTGGCTAGCTCGCTCCAGGGTTTGCCGGCTTCGGGGCGGTCCGCCCACCAGGGCTTGCCCCACAGGGTGCCGATCCAGCCGGAATCCTGGCGCAGCATGTTGTCCCAGGTAATGGGCTGGTTGTGCGGCAGCATGAAGTCCGGCGTGGGCCGCACATAGTCGATCACCCGGTCGTTGATGTTCTTGATCAGGCCGTGATCGAAGGCGACGCCCGCGACCGACGACAGGAAGGTCTTGGACACCGAGAAGGTCATGTCGACCTGATAGGTCTTGCCCCATTCCGCCACGATATAGCCATGGCGGATGATGATGCCGTTGGCGGGCGCGCGCGGCTTGAGCGGTCCCAGCGGCGAGGAGAAAGCCTCGCCGGCATATTTCAGCGGCACCGAGATGCGCAGGTCGCGGATGTCCACCTTGTCGGCCAGATCCGGTGGATATTTGGTTTCGGCGGAAACGGCGAAGTCGATCGCCGCCTGCAGCTTGGCGGCGTCGAGATTTTCCTGGGCGGGTGTGTGGGTGGTCCAGCCGTCTCCCTTTTTTGGGAAGTAGTCCGGCGGGAAATAATCCGCGGCGATGGCCGGTGAGAAAGCCAGCAGTGCCGCGCCCCACAACGCGAAGAAGAGAGACCGCATTCCTTTGCCCTTTTTTCTTCAAGCTTCAGGCCATGGCGACGGCTTTGTCAAATGGCGCGGCGCTTGGAAATGCGGGGCCGGCGCTGGTAGGCTGGCGCAAAATATCCGGGGGACCGCCATGTCATTGTCTTTTGACCGCTCCGCGGCGCTGATCGCGGAGAATGCCAACTATGTCGCGGGCGGGGTGAACAGCAATTTCCGCACCGGCATGGCGGGCGGGCCGCTGGTGTTCCAGCGCGGCGAGGGGCCCTGGCTGATCGATGCCGATAACAACCGGCTGATCGATTATTATTGCGGCATGGGGGCGATGATCCTGGGTCACAGCCCCACAGGGGTGCAGCAGGCGGTCAGGGAGCAGGTCGAGAAGGGCATTCTATATGCCGCCCAGTCTGAGATCGAATTTCAGGCTGCCAGAATCCTTTGCGAGCGCATTCCATCCGCCCAGCGGCTGCGGTTCGGGTCTTCGGGCTCGGAAGTGGCGCAGGCCGCCTTCCGCCTGGCACGGGCGGCCACGGGCAAGCGCATCATCCTGAAGTTTGAAGGCCATTATCACGGCTGGTTCGACAATATCCTGTGGTCCACCGCGCCCGCCCACAATGCAGCCGGCCCGGAGGATGCGCCGGTGCTGGTGGCGGGCAGCAAAGGCCAGGATCCGGTGGATGCGGCGGGCCTGGATGTGATCGGCTGGAACGATCTGGCGCGGCTGGAAGCCCGCTTGGCCAAGGGCGATGTGGCGGGCGTGATCATGGAGCCCGCCATGTGCAACCAGGGCGCGATTGCGCCTGCAGGCGGTTATCTGGGAGGCGCGCTTGCCGCCTGCCGCAAGCACGGCGCCATCCTGATCTTCGACGAAGTGATCACCGGCTTCCGGCTGGGGCGTTCGGGCGCGCAAGGACGGTTTGGCGTCACCCCCGATCTTGCGATCTTCGCCAAGGCGGTCGCCAACGGCTTTCCCGTGGCGGCGGTCGTGGGGCGCGCCGACCTGCTCGACATGTTCGCCACCGGCGGTGTCCTGCATGGCGGCACCTTCAATGCCCAGCCGGTGACCATGGCGGCGATGGTGGCGACGCAGGAAGCGCTGACGCCCGAGCAGTACGAAGGCGCATCCAAGCGTGGCGTGCGGCTGCGCGACGGGATCGCCAAGATCCTGAAAGAGGCGGGCATCACAGCCCAGGTCACCGGCTTTGAACTGATGTTCCATGTCGGCTTCGGGCTGGACGCGCCGGCCCGCAACTACCGCGACATGCTGAAATGCGACAAGGCGCTGTATGTGAAGTTCGCCCATGCCTTGCTCACGCGCGGCGTGCGGGTGCTGGAACGCGGCGCCTGGTTTGTGTCCTTCGCGCATGACGATGCGGTGATCGACGCGACCTTGGAAGCGGTGCGCGGCGCGGCCAGCGAGATCGCCTAGTGTCGCAGCTTCGAAGTTCGCAATATCATTGATATCGGGACACTAGCGCCGTTTGAACAACAGCCAGGTCAGGGCATGCGCGGTGGACGACGTCAGCAGCGCCAGGCCGAAAGCCGGCCATATCGCCGTCATGCCCAGAAGGAGATAAAGCACAAAGCAGAAGGTCCCCACCGATGCCAGTCCCATGGTCATGCCGGCCACGGCTTCCTGCACCGCATGGCGGCCATATTGCAGATGGCTGGAAACACAGATGATCGAGCCCATCACCGGAAAGGTGGAGAAGATACCTGACCAGTGGCTGCCCATCGCGCCGGCGAACCGGGTGATGACGATGGTCAAGCCCGCGCCGGCGATCATCCGGGCGGGCAGCCCCCACCAGACATGCTCGCGCTCTTCGTCCGAGGGTGCTGCCCGCGGATAGACGAACAGGGCGCCCAGAAAGAGGGCCAGTGGCACCAGCTCCAGCCAGCGTGACCGATCCTGCAGCGCCAGCTCCAGCAGCGCCACCAGGGTCCAGATGGCGAAGCCCAGGCCCAGGCACCACAGCCAGTTCAGGCGGCGGGAACAAAAGGCGTAAGTCATGGTGAAGGCGAGCCAGGGCACCAATCCGAACCAGGCGCCCAGCGCGGCCTGGGCGCCGAACGCCAGGCCGTGATCCAGGGTGACGAACAGCAGCAATGGGCCGCCCACAATCGGGAAGCCGGCCAGCCAGCCCGCCACACGTGGGCCGTGCAGCCGTTCGACAATGCCGAACACCAGCAGGCCCAGCGGCACGATCGTCAGTTTCAGGATCAGCAAATCAGTTCCCTGCCAGCACCATGGTGGCTGGAAATGGTCGCGACGCCAATTGTGCGCCGCCGCACGGCTTGCAGTCGCCCGGAAAACCACGGAAGCTTGGGCGGGGATTGGTGGTGGCGTAAGAACATGACCAGGGTTTTCATTGCGGGTATTTTCCACGAAACCCATTCTTTTTCCGGCGATGTCACCGGCCTGGAAAGTTTTGTCATTCATCGCGGCGACGAGATCCTCAAGCGCCGTGGCGATGCCTCGCAGGTGGATGGCTTTCTCTCGGTGGCCGAACGCGAGGGCTGGGAGGTGATGCCCAGCGCCGTCTATACCGGCGGTGCCTCGGGCACCGTGGATCACGCCGTGTTCGAGGCCTTCTGGCGCGAGGTGGAGCCGGCACTGAACAAGGCGCTGGCCGAAGGGCTGGATGCCATCCACCTGTCGCTGCATGGCGCCATGGTCACCAGCGAATGTGATGATCCCGAAGGCGAGCTGATGGCGCGCATCCGCGCCATCCCGGCCGCGGCCCGGCTGCCGATGTATTGCGTGGGCGATCTGCATGCCACGCTCACGCCCAACATGGGCGATTTTTGCGACTGCATGATCTTCTACCGGGAATGCCCGCACACCGACGCCTTCGATAGCGCCGTCCTGTCGGGCGATCTGCTGGCGCGCTGCCTGAAGAGCGGCGTGCGGCCAAAGCATTTCGTGCTGGTGACGCCGATTGTCTGGCCGCCCACCGGCACCGGCACCCGCGACGGACCGATGCGCGCGCTGGAAGACGCCGCGCGCCGGATGGAAAAAGAAATTCCCGGTGTGCTGGCGGTGAACATTGTCGGCGGCTATGCCTTTTCCGATGTGCCGCATGCCGGTGTTTCCTTCAGCATCATCACCGAAGGCGATGCGGGCGCGGCGCAAGAAGGCTTGCGCGAACTGGCCAGCATCGCCTGGAACATGCGCGAAGGCGGCATTCCCAAACAGCATGACCTGGATCAGGTGGTGCGAGAATTTGCCGAAAACAATTATCGTTTCGGCGGCAAGGGCCCGGTGCTGCTGGTCGAGCCGGCCGACAATATCGGCGGCGGGGCGCCAGGCGACGGCACCGACGTGATGCGGGCGCTGCTGAAATACAATGTCCAGGGCGCAGGCGTGGCCCTGGCCGATGCGCAGAGCGTGGCGGCGCTTCAGCATGTGCCCATCGGCGGCAAGGTCACGCTTCCCATCGGTGGCAAGGGCAGCCCGCTCGATCCCGGACCGGTGACCTTGGAAGTGCAGTTGATCTCGCGCAGCGATGGCGTGTTCGAACTGGAAGACAAGAACTCCCATCTGGTGGGCTCGCTGGGCAAGATCATCCGCATGGGCCCCTGCGCCGTGGTGCGCCATGGCGGCCTCACGATTCTGCTTACCAGCAAGAAGCTGCCGCCCTTCGACCTGGGCCAATGGCGCAGCCAGGGCATCAATCCCGAAGATCTCAGCATGATCGGCGTCAAGGCGGCGGTGGGCCACCGCGTCGCCTATGGCAGGATCGCGTCGGCGGAATTCACCGTCAACACCAGCGGGCCATGCACCAGCGACATCACACGGCTGCCCTACAGGCGCCTGCGCCGGCCGGTGTTCCCGCTGGATCCGCTGCCGATCGCGAACATGGACACCTGATGCTGGACCGCCGCGCCATATTGGGGGCGGCTGGCGTGCTTGCCTTTCCGCCCCCTGCCTACAGCCTGCCGCCGGGAAAGCGGGTCATGAGCGCCATGATGTTCGACGATCCGGCGACCTTGTGCTATCCGCTGTTCAACACCCGCCTGAGCCAGGAGATTTGCGGCAACATCAATGAATCCCTGCTGCTGTTCGACTGGCAGTTCAAGCCGCATCCCAATCTGGCGCGCGCCTTCGAAGTATCGCCCGATGGCCTGACCTATACTTTCCACCTGCGCGACGATGTG
>DATAWO010000078.1:0-13243 GCA_036267165.1 Rhizomicrobium sp.
GGGTTGGCATCGTCGCTGCCATGGACGGTGATCCATTGCTCGATGCCGCCGATGGGCACGAACATCTCTTCGTGGATGGGTTTGGCTTGGGAGCCCTGAGGCAACAGGTACGCCATTGCTGCCAGGATCGGCACGACGACATTGCGCAGCATGGTAATTCCCCTCGGCGAATGCTCGCTTTGCGCTGTGGGCTCAACCGGTCGGTGCAACACAAGCGTTGAATCTAGCGGCTGGAGTCTGGAACTCCAAGGGGAAAGGACAAGCAGACTGCGGCCCGCTCTGTGTCACACGCTCCACAAAGTTCTGTCGCCACGCGGCGTTCGCGTGAGCGAGAGCCGCATCAAAGACAGCCCGCTCAGGCGTTCCAAAGGGTTTTGTCGCCCAGTTCTTTGGCAACAAAGGCGGCATGGGCGGCAAGCTCGGCCTCGGTGATCCGGGGTTCGAGCTTTTGCGGCCGCTGGCGCGCGGGCTTGGGCCTTGTGTCCGCCGCCTGGGCCGCGATCTCCACCGGCGCCAGCATCAGCCCGCGCTGACGCCCGCCAATCAGCTCCAGATAGATTTCCGCGGTGAGCTGGGCGTCAAGCAGCGCGCCATGCTTGCTGCGCGCCGACAGGTCCACGCCGAAACGCTTGCAAAGTTCATCCAGCGAATAGCGCGCGCCGGGAATCTTGCGCTTGGCGATCTCGATGGTGTCGACGGCGCGCGCCAGCGGGATGGGCTTGTGACCGACGCGCTTGAGTTCGGCATTGATGAACTTGATGTCGAAGCTGGCATTGTGGATGACCAGCGGCGCGTCTCCCAGGAATTCCAGAAACTCGTCCACCACATGGGCGAACAGCGCCTTGTCGGCCAGGAACTCCGCGGAGAGCCCATGCACCCGCTGGGATTCGATGGGGACGTCGCGTTCGGGATTGAGATAGAATTGCAGGGTGCGGCCGGTGGGGAAATGATCCACCAGCTCGACACAGCCGATTTCGACGATGCGATGGCCGTCGCCGGGCTCGAACCCCGTGGTTTCCGTGTCGAAGACGATCTCACGCATCTCGCATCGTTCTTTTGATGGCGGCCTTTGCTGCGCAAAAGCCGCGGGGGCGATGGCCGTCGCTGGGCTCGAAGCCCGTGGTTTCCGTGTCGAAGACGATCTCACGCATCAGCTTTTCTCATTTGCCGCTCTCGCTCACGCGAACGCGGCGGGCCCGGATGTCGGCAAGGATCATTTTCACCTGTTCGCGGGCGTGATCCAAGCCCTTGTCGGTGACCACCAGGTAATGCGCCTGTGCACGCTTTTCGGCATCGTTGATCTGGCGCGCCAGCAGCGCCTTGAACTTGGCCTCCGTCATGCCGGGCCGCGCCAACACCCGTGCGCGCTGGACATGATGGGGAGCGGTCGCCACCACCACCGCATCCACGGGAATGCGGGTTTCCAGCAGCAGCGGGACATCCAGCACAATGACGGGAGCATCCGTCTTTCCGAGAAAGGCATCGCGCCGCTTAGCCACCAGCGGATGCATCAGCGCCTCCAGTTGCTTGAGCGCCTCGGGCTTGCCGGTCACCGCCTTCGACAGAAGGCTGCGGTCCACCGCGCCGTTTTTGGTGGCGCCGGGAAACGCCGCCTCGATCATCGCGGCAGCCTCGCCGGCATAAAGATCATGGATGGCGGCATCGGCATCAAACACCGGCACGCCTTCGGCTGCGAATAGCCTGGCGGTTTGGCTTTTGCCCATGCCGATCGAGCCGGTCAGGCCGATGACAAAGGGCTTACGCCTGGCGTTCACGCAGAACTCTTTCCAGTAAAGCGCGCAGGGCGGGCGTGACCTTGGGCCTCACGCCAAAGAAGGCTTCGAAGGATGGCGCCGCCTGATGCATCAGCATCCCCAGGCCATCGATGGTCTTGTGGCCGCGCGCGGCGGCATCCTTCAGCAGCATGGTCTCCAGCGGGCTATAGACGATGTCGCAGACTGCGGCGGATTTCGGCAGCAGCGACAGATCCAGTTCCAGCGGCGGGATGGCGCCCATGCCGGCGCTGGTGGAATTGACCACAAGCGCCGCATCACCCGCCACGGTCCGCCAGTCGCCAAGCCCACCCGGTTCGACCGGCGCTCGCACCTGTCTGGACAGCGATGAGGCAAGGGTTTTGGCGCGATGGGCATCGCGGTTGAGAAGATGGATTTTGCCGGCGCCCAGCATTTCCAGCGCCAGGATGGCGCCGCGCGCCGCGCCGCCCGCACCCAGCAGCACCACGCTTTTGCCCTCCAGCGCGCCGATGGATTCCCGCAAGGATTCCGCCAGGCCCAGCGCGTCGGTGTTGCGGCCTTCGATACCATCCTCACGAAAGACCAGCAGATTGGCCGCGCCAGCCGCCCGCGCGGCGTCATCCACCTTGTGCGCCAGGGCGAAGGCTGCCTCCTTGTGCGGCACGGTGACATTGACGCCCTTGAAGCCGGCGCGGCGCGCGCCATCGATCACCGCGGTGAAGTCTTCCACCCGCGCCGCCAGGGGCACCATCGCCCCGTCGATGCCATATTCGCTGAGCCAATGGCCGTGCAGCACCGGCGAGAGGGAAAGGGTCACCGGCCAGCCGATGATACCGGCAAGCTTTGCTTTGCCCGTCAGTGTCACTGTTCCAGCACGCCTTCCCTGCGCAACTCGGCCAGGACCGGCAGCAGCGGCAGGCCCAGCACCGAGAAATAATCGCCCTCGACCTTATCGAAAAGCTGCGCCCCGCGCCCCTCGAAATGATAGCAGCCCACCGATGCCAGGATCGCGGGTCCTTCCTGGGCGACATAATCGTCCAGGAATTTGTGGCTCAGGCTGCGCATGAACATGTGGCAGAGATTGGCATGCGTCCACAACACATCGCCGTCGCGGGCCAGCGCCGCGGCCGAGACCAGCAGATGCTCCTTGGACGACAGCTTGTGCAGAAGCGCGCGGGCCTCCGCCAGGCTTGTGCATTTGCCCAGGAACGCCCCGCCAAAACCGATCACGCTGTCGCCGCCCAGCACCAGGCGGCCGGGATGGCGCAGCGAGACCGAAAGCGCCTTTTGCCCCGCCAGTTCGGAGGCGACCTTCACCGCGTCGGCGCCGCGCTGGACCAGGCTGCGCATCAGCGCCACTTCGTCCAGTCCGGCCGGATCGGTGGTGAAGCGCACCCCCGCCGCGGTCAGCAGCTTCTTGCGGCTTTCGCTGCCCGAAGCCAGCACCAGGCTCATGTCATCGCCTCCTTGCGCTCGGCCAGAAGATTCATCACCGCCGCGGCGGTTTCCTCGATGGAACGGCGCGACACATCGATCATCGGCCAGTCCTGGTTCTCGAACAGCTGGCGGGTGCTGGCGATCTCGGCGCGCACCGCATCCAGGTCGACATAATTGCTGTCGCGCATCTCGCCCATGGTGTGTAGGCGGTTGCGCCGCACCTGCACCAGCCGGTCGGGCGACACCCACAGCCCCACGATCAGCGGCTGCTTCGCCGCCAGGAGCTGGGGCGGGGCCGGCATGCGCGGCACCAGCGGCACATTGGCGGCGCGGATGCCGCGAATGGCCAGATAGACGCAGGTCGGCGTCTTGGAGGTGCGGCTGGCGCCGGTCAGGATCACCTCGGCCTCATGGATGGAATCCAGCGACTGGCCGTCGTCATGGGCGATGGTGAAGTTCAGCGCCTCGATACGGTCCAGATAGCGCTGGTCGACCTCATGCTGGCGGCCGACCTTGTGGGTTTCGGTCTTGCCCAGGAACTGGCGCAGGGCGGTCACCGGCCCCTCCAGAAGATCGATGCAGCGCACCTCGATATCCTTGCAGCGCGCCATCAGATTCTCACGCAGCCCCTGATTGGCCAGGGTGAAGAACACGATCCCCGGCATGATGGCGATATGGTCGAGCGCACGGGTCAGCTGGGCCTGGGCGCGGACCAGGGCGTAAGGATGGATCATCACCTCCACATTCTCGAACTGGGCGAGCGCGGCATTGGCCATGGCGTTCAGGGTCTCGCCGGTGGAGTCCGAAACAAGGTGAATGTGAAATTTATGATCCACAAAACTATCCGCAAAGGGGCCGCAAGGCTGGGGTTAAAGAGGGGAAGAACGCGACAAGACTAACAGGCCTCCTAGCCGGGAAGGGCCTTGATGTGCAAACCGGTAGGCTTTGGGGACAGCCGGCCCAACCGCCAACATGGCAGGCGGCCCGCAAGGCCTGACCCCGGTTGGGCCAAGTGCTTGAAGAAGCGGCCACCTTCGCTTAAGCCAAAGCCTGCTCACCGTTCGGCCCACAACCCACAGCCCTAACATCATCTTCATCATCCTAAGACTCTCTGGAGTGTTGTTTTGAGTAGTGAAGCCAAGCTTGTGCGTGTGTTGGATGGACGGCCTGAAAAAGTGCCGCCGGTCTGGCTGATGCGCCAGGCCGGACGCTATCTGCCGGAATACCGGGAGCTGCGGGCCAAGGCGGGTTCTTTCTGGGCCTTGGCCCTGACGCCTGAATATGCCGCCGAAGTGACTTTGCAGCCGGTGCACCGCTTTGGCTTTGATGCGGCGATCCTGTTTTCCGACATCCTGACGGTGCCCGAAGCCCTGGGCCAGAAGGTGACCTTCACCGAAGGCGAAGGTCCCAGCCTCAAGCCTGTGACCACCGCCAGAGGCTTTGTGGAGGACCGTGAGGCCTGGGCGCGGTATTTTGAACCCGTCTATGAGGCTCTGCGCTTGACGCGTGCAGGCCTGCCGCAAGGCACCGCATTGCTGGGCTTTGCCGGCGCGCCCTGGACCTTGGCCACCTATCTGGCGGCGGGCGCGGGCGGTGACGAACAGAAGGCCGCCAAGCTGTGGGCGTATCGCGATCCGGAGGGCTTTGGATATCTTCTGGATATCTTGGGCGATTGTGTCGCCTTTCATCTGATCCGCCAGCTCGACGCAGGCGCGGACGCGGTGCAGATCTTCGACAGCTGGGCCAGCGGCCTGCCACCGGTGCTGTTCGACCGGGTCGTGATCAGGCCGACCCGCAAGATCGTGCAAGCGGTGCGCGCGGCCAGGCCAGGGGCGAAGATCATCGGCTTTCCGCGCGCCGCCACTCTGGCGGGCTATGAATCCTATGTCCGCGCCACGGCTGTGGATGCGGTGTCGCTGGACACCGCGGCGCCGCTGGACTGGGGGGCCAAGACGCTTGGTTGCGGGCTTCAGGGCAATCTGGACCCGATCGTCCTGATCGCGGGCGGCGCGGCGCTGGACCGGGCGGTGGACGACATACTGGAGGCGGCGGCCGGCAAGCCGCATATCTTCAACCTGGGTCACGGCATCCTGCCGGAAACGCCGATCCCGCATGTGGAACAATTGCTGAAGCGCATTCGCAGATGAAGTTGGCAGTCATCCTGTTCAATCTGGGGGGGCCGGATGGGCCTGAAGCGGTCGAACCCTTTTTGCGCAATCTGTTCTGTGATCCCGATATCATCGCCCTGCCGGCATTGCTGCGCCTGCCACTGGGCCGTTTCATCGCCAGACGCCGCGCCCCGGTAGCGCGGAAGATCTATGCCCATCTGGGCGGGCGCTCGCCCATCTTCGCGGAAACCCGCGTCCAGGCCGATGCGCTGGAAAAGACATTGAGCGGCGATGGCATGGAGGCCAAAGCCTTTGTCGCCATGCGCTACTGGCATCCGTTCAGCGATGGTGCGGCGCAAGCAGTGAAAGCGTTCAACCCCGATAGAATCGTGCTTTTGCCCCTTTATCCGCAATATTCCACCACCACCGTGGGATCATCGCTGAAGGACTGGGCGCGGGCGGCGAAGAAAGCCGGACTGACCGCGCCGACCTCGCGGGTCTGTTGCTATCCCTGGGAGCCGGGCTTTGTCGCCGCCGCCGCCGCGAAAATCCGCGACGCCATGGTGGGCGCGCCGGACGCTGTTTCTTATCGTCTGCTGCTGTCGGCCCATGGCCTGCCCAGGCGCATCGTCGAAAAGGGCGATCCCTATCAATGGCAGGTCGAGCAATCCGCCGCCGCCATCGTCAAGGCGCTGGACATGCCGGGGCTTGAGCCTGTGGTCTGTTACCAGAGCCGGGTGGGTCCGCTGGAATGGATCGGGCCTTCCACCGATGCGGAGATCAAACGCGCCGGCCAGGACGGCAAAGGCGTGATTGTCGCGCCCATCGCCTTTGTCAGTGAACATTCCGAAACCCTGGTCGAGCTCGATATCGAATATCGCAAGCTGGCCGGCGAAAAAGGCGTGCCCGATTATCGCCGCGCCGCCACGGTGGGGGCGCATCCCGATTTCATTGCGGGACTTGCGGGCCTTGTGCGGCAGGCCCTGGAGGACGAGATTGTCACTTGCGGTGATGGGCGCATCTGTCCCACAAACCACAAACGCTGTGGATTTGCGGCTTTCGGAAATGGAGCGAACTGATGGACGCGCTGCGCAATACCCTGTCCAACTATATTCCCTGGATTCTGGCGTTCCACATCATCGCGGTGATCGCCTGGATGTCGGGCATGCTCTATCTGCCGCGCCTGTTCGCCTATCACACCGAAACAACGCCAGGCTCGGAGTCCAGCGAGCGCTTCAAGGTGATGGAGCGCCGGCTGCTCAAGGGCATCATGAATCCCGCCATGATCGCGGTATGGATCCTGGGCCCGCTGCTGGCCTGGCTGACCGGCGCCTATCTCGACACCTGGCTGCAGATCAAATTCGTGCTGGTGATCATCATGAGCGGCATGCACGGGTTTTATGTGCGCTGCTGGCGCGATTTCGCCAATGACCGCAACACCCATACGGCCAGGTTCTACAAGATCATCAACGAAGTACCCGCGGTGCTGATGGTGCTGATCGTGATCCTGGTCAAGGTCCAGCCTTTTGGCGACTGAAGGGGGGATGAACCGCCTGAAACATTAATTGCGCGGCCCCCCCCAGGAAGTTATTTGGGGGATATTTGCAAGCGTCACAAATCACGCTATAACCGTTGCGTCTAAAAGACCCACGCGGCCACTGAAGGTTCAGGGGGCTGCGAGCCGGGATGCCCGGTCCGGGTCAAACCAACCTCTTCGATGATGCGAGCGGGGCTGCCCACCTTCCGTTCATCGAAACCAATCCCCCATAGTGCATCAGGTGCCTCCCCCATGACTGTCCAAGATGGCCTGCAGGCGATGAAGCTGCAGGATCTCAAGAACAAGAAACCCGCGGATCTGCTGGCTTTTGCCGAGGAACTGGAGATCGAGAACGCATCGTCCATGCGCAAGCAGGACATGCTGTTCGCCATCCTCAAGGAACTGGCCGACCGCGAGGTCGAGATCACCGGCTCCGGGGTGGTGGAAATCCTGCAGGACGGCTTCGGCTTCCTGCGCTCGCCGGAATCCAACTACCTGCCCGGTCCCGACGACATCTACGTCTCCCCCTCCCAGATCCGCCGCTTTGGCCTTCGCACCGGCGATACCGCCGAAGGCCCGATCCGCGCCCCCAAGGAAGGCGAGCGCTATTTCGCCCTGCTGAAGGTCACCACCATCAATTTCGAGGACCCCGAGCAGATCAAGCACAAGGTCCATTTCGACAATCTGACGCCGCTCTACCCCACCCGCTGGCTGAAGATGGAACTGGACGACCCCACCATCAAGGACAAGACCGGTCGGGTGATCGACATCGTGGCGCCACAGGGCATGGGCCAGCGCGCCCTGATCACCGCGCCGCCGCGCACCGGCAAGACGGTGATCCTGCAGAACATCGCCAAGGCCATCGCCGCCAACCATCCCGACGCCTTCCTGATCGTGCTCCTGATCGACGAACGCCCGGAAGAAGTCACCGACATGCAGCGCACGGTGAAGGGCGAGGTGATCTCGTCCACCTTCGACGAACCGGCGACCCGTCACGTCCAGGTGGCGGAAATGGTGATCGAAAAGGCCAAGCGCCTGGTCGAGCACAAGCGCGACGTGATCATCCTCTTGGACTCCATCACCCGGTTGGGCCGCGCCTACAACACGGTGGTGCCGTCATCGGGCAAGGTGCTGACCGGCGGCGTGGATGCGAACGCCCTGCAGCGCCCCAAGCGCTTCTTCGGCGCCGCCCGCAATATCGAGGAAGGCGGCTCGCTGACGATCATCGCCACCGCGCTGATCGATACCGGCAGCCGCATGGACGAAGTGATTTTCGAAGAGTTCAAAGGCACCGGCAACAGCGAAATCATCCTGGACCGCAAGGTCGCCGACAAGCGCGTCTTCCCGGCCATCGACATCATGCGCTCGGGCACCCGCAAGGACGAGCTGCTGGTCGAGAAGGGCACCCTGGCCAAGACCTACGTGCTGCGCCGCATCCTCTCACCCATGGGCACGGTGGATGCGATCGAATTCCTGCTCGACAAGCTGCGCCAGGCCAAGAACAACGCCGACTTCTTCGAGAGCATGAACACCTGAGCCCCGCGCGAGGCAGGCATGAATGACATTCCCGCGCCGCCCGCCGCCCGCGCCGCGGCGCTGAAAGAAGCCTTCGCCGAAAAGGGCCTTCTGCCCGACGGCTTTGTCGAAGATTTCACCCGCCATGGCGAGGAGAATTGGATCAGCCGCAACGGCGCGCGCATGGTGGCGCGGGCCTGGACCGATGGCGCCTTCCGGGCGCGGCTGCTGGCCGATGCCACCGCCGCCGCGCTGGAAATGGGCTTTGAACTGCCCAAACATCACCGCCGCCTGGTGGCGCTGGAAAACTCTCCCGGCATTCACAATGTGATCGTCTGCACCCAATGTTCCTGCACCGCCTTCACCATCATCGGCGGGGCGCCGGACTGGTATAAGGACCTGGACTATCGCGCGCGGGTGGTGCGCCAGGCGCGCAGCGTGCTGGAGGAAATGGGGCTCGCCTTGCCCGCCGCCACCGAGATCCGGGTGTGGGATACCTCCGCCGACAGCCGCTACATGGTGCTGCCGCTGCAGCCGGAACGGACCAAAGGCTGGGACGCCGAGGCCCTGGCCGCCATCGTCACCCAGGATGCCATGATCGGCGTCGCAGAGGTGCGCTAGTGTCGTGGTTTCGAAGTTCGCCCTATAATTGATATCAAGCTGCGAGCGAACTTCGAAACCAAAACGACACTAGAATCATTAAATTGCTAGTGTCCTTCGATTCCAAAATTCGCCTGGGTCTTGATATGGAGATAATGCGAATTTTGGAATCGGGACACTAGCGCCATGGACGGGATGCACGATCTGGGCGGCAAGCAGGGCTTCGGCAGGATCGCCTATCCGCCCGCGCCGCAGGACGAGAGCTGGGAGCCCCTGGTGCGCGCCTTGTGGATACTGGGTGTGCGCAAGGGCCTCTACAATATGGACGAATACCGCCATGCGATCGAGCGCATGGCGCCGGTGCATTATCTCGGCGCCCCCTATTACGAACGCACCCTGACGGCGGTGGCGACCCTGTTGGTGGAAAAAGGCGTGGTGACGGCCCAGAGGCTTGCCGCCAAAGCGGGCGGCCCATTCCCGCTGTCGCGGCCCATCGGACCGGGGCGGGCTTGCGCGCGAGCGCAAAGCTTCGCCATCGGCGAGTGGGTGCGGGTGAAAAACCAATTCACCTCGGGCCATACCCGCATGCCCGGCTATATCCGCGGCAAGGCGGGTGTGGTGGTTGCCGTCTCCCCGCCCTATCCCTTTCCCGACGCGGCCGGCCATGGCATGGCGGAGACATGGGAGCCCACCTATGACGTGCGCTTCCGCTCCGAGGATTTGTGGCCCGATTCCTCCGACAAGGCGCTGGTCCATGTCGGCGTCTTCCAGAGCTATCTGGAAAAGACTTAGCGGTTTCCTGCTCGACAAACGGTGCTCGGCCAAGAACAAGGCGGACTTCTTTGAGAGCATGGACAGCTGATCTTTTCCTCACCCTGAGCTTGTCGAAGGTTGAGGACCTCATGCTTTGGCAGGCTCGAGCCATGAGGATTTTGGTGGGGCGGTGATTGACCCGTAGCTTACTCATGCAATCCAAAAATCTCACCATGGCCGGGCTTGACCCTGGCGCGACCTGTCACGCCAGTTTCAGGCCGCAATATTTCGCGAAATGCCGGAAGTCGCCGTCGCGGGTGATAAGTGCCACGCCGTGATCGATGCAGGATTGGGCAATCAAGGCATCGGCTGTTTTGGCTTTATGGCCCTTTGCCTTGATGTGTCGGCGCATGTCACCGGCGCGCTGCCAATAACCATCTTTGATCTCCAGCAATTCGATTTGAGACAAAAGATCGGCGACGGCGTTGAAAGCCAGGGGGTCGCTGAGGGTTTCGGTAACCACGACAGGCGGAAGTTTCAGCTCGCCCGCCTGCAAGGCCAGCGCCAGACGGTCGCAATCTTTGCCGGCTTCACCCTTCAGGAGAGCCGATAGAGCGCTGGTATCGGCCGCGATCAATCGCGGTCCTCACGCAGTTCATCCACGCTCAGTGCGAACTTCACCTTGCCGCGCAGCTTCAGAAGCTCTTGCTGCGCCCGAACGGAAGCCAGGCGCTTGAGGGCAGCCGTCACCGTCTGGGTCACACCCTCGCCGGTATAGGCTTGCGCCTTTTCCAGCACATCTTCCGGCACCTGGACCGTGATTTTGCGAAGCTCACCCATGCCAGTCTATATACCAGCTTTCAAGCTGGCATTCAAGCTGGTATGAAATGTTCGGGAAATTTAGGCAGTCACTGGCTTTCTTCCCCCTCACGGCGGTGCCGTTGGAGGTGTGACAGATGGGGTCATGGAATAAGAATGGTCGCGCCGGTGGTCTTCTTGCCGGTCAGCGCGTCATGCGCCTTGGCCGCATCCTTCAGGGCAAAGCGCTGGTTGATCGCGACCTTCACCGCGCCCGAGCCGATCACCGCGAACAGGTCATCGGCGGCGGCCTGCAATTCGGCCGGCGTGCTGGTGTAATGCGCCAGCACCGGACGGGTGACGAACAGCGAGCCCTTGGCCGCCAGCACCGACGGCGAGAAGGGATCGACCGGACCGCTGGCATTGCCATAGGTGACCATGATGCCGCGGGGTGAGAGGCAATCCAGCCCCGCCATGAAGGTGTCCTTGCCGATGGAGTCATAGACTACCGGCACGCCCTTGCCCCCGGTCAGTTCGCGCACTTGTTTTTCCCAGCCCGCGTCTTTGGTGTTGATCACATGGGCGCAGCCATTGGCCTTGGCCAGCGCCACTTTTTCCGGCGAGGTGGTCGAGCCGATCACGCTGGCGCCCAGATGATGGGCCCATTGGCAGCCGATCTGGCCCACCCCGCCCGCGGCGGCGTGAAACACGATGGTCTCGCCGGCTTTCACCGGATGGATGCGGCGGATCAGATATTGCGCCGTCATGCCCTTGAGCAGGATGGCGGCGGCCAGTTCGTCGCTGATGCCATCAGGCAGGCGGACCAGCCGGCCCTCGGCGACATTGTTGGCTTGCGCATAGGAGCCGATGGCGCCGCTGCAATAGCCAACGCGCTCGCCGATCCTGAAGCCGGTGACGCCCTCGCCCAGCGCGGCCACCTCGCCGGCGGCTTCCGAGCCCAGGCCCGAGGGCAGCGGCAGGGCATACAGCCCGGTGCGGTGATAGGTGTCGATAAAGTTCACGCCGATGGCGGTGTGTTTGACCTGCACCTGGCCCTTGGCCGGCGGCGGCAGGTCATAATCGACATATTGCAGCACATCGCTGCCGCCGGTTTTCTCGAAACGGATGGCCTTGATCATCTGCCTTTGTCCTCTCTCAGCTTCTCAGATCCGCCTCCCCTTCGCGCGCGAAGCGCATGCGAGGGGGAGGTGCCCGTAGCACCGATCAGGTGCAAAGGGCGGAGGGGGTCATTAAACTACGCCCGCATTTGCTGCTGCGGCTGGTTGCGCATCTGCGGCGGCAGGGTCAGCGCATTGGCAAGCTCGGCCGCGCTGGTGATGGGATTGGAACATACACCCGCCTGGCAGATGTAAGCGGTGGGCTGGCCGCCTTCCATGCCGCGCCCCGACGCCGGATGGCCCGCCGGCAAGGGATCGCCCGGCTCGATCTGCATCACCATGCCGTTGGGCATGGACTTGCCCCAATAGGCGCGCAGCAGCTCCTGGGTCTTGGCATTGCCCTTGTGGCCGATCACCACGATCACCAGGCTGTTGACCAGATATTCGAAGCCGCCAAGGAAACTGCCCGAGCCGTTGAGCAGGCGGGCGACTTCGGCCGGGAAGGCCGAGCCCAGGGTCGAGGCCCGGCTCATATATTCCCGCTCGCCGGTCAACAGCGCCAGCCGCGTCAGAACCAGCATCATGGTGCCATTGGCGCTGGGCGCGGGATTGTCGAACACCATGCGCGGGCGCACGAACAAAGGATCGGCGGAATCCGAATAGAAGGCATAGCCGTTGCGTTCATTGTTCCAGAAATGATCGTTCAGTTCCTGGGTCCAGATCCGGGCCTGGGCGACGAAGCGCTGGTCGCCGGTCACTTCCCATAATTGCAGCGCGGCGCGCGCCATGTTGGCGTAATCATCGGCAAAGCCGTCCACGCCCTGGGTGTGGGAGAGCTTGTTGCCATTGCCCGGGGTCTTGACGATGCCGTCGAAGGTCTTGATGGCGATGTCAATCCAGTCGCGGCGTTCGAAGACGATGCCGGCGCGGGCGAGCGCGGCGATGACCAGCCCATTCCAGTCGGTCAGCACGCGATCGTCGCGCGTGGGGGCGGTGCGCTTCTCGCGCACGGCCAGCAGCATGCCGCGCTGTTTGGCCAGCAGCGCCTCGTCGGCCTCATTGGCCGGCAGGGGATTGCCCAGGCGGCGCGGGAGATTCCTGCCCTGCACACTGCCGTCGCGGGTGATGCCATAGACCTGCTTGAAGCGGGCCGAGAAGGTGCCCACCAGGGCGGCGTCGATCTCCGCCTCGCTCCAGGTGTAGTATTTGCCGTCTTCGGTCTGGGCGCCCGATGAGATCGAGGCGGCGAAGACATCGCCCACCTTCATCTCGCGCAGCAGGAAGGCGATGGTTTCCGTCACCCGCTGGCGGGAGAGTTCATTGCGGTTGAACTGGAAGACGCTGGTGCAGATGTCGATCATCTGGGCCTGGTCGTAGAGCATCTTCTCGAAGGCGGGCTGCATCCAGCGCTCGTCCAGCGCATGGCGGAAGAAGCCGCCGCCGATATGGTCATAGACGCCGCCGAACAGGATGCCGTCCAGGGTGGTGAAGATGATCTGGCTGAACTGCGGCATGCCGCTGCGCAGGAAGGCGCGCCACAGCACTTCCAGCAGCGGCGGATTGGGGAATTTGAGCCCGCCCAGCAGGCCGCCGAAGAAGACGTCGTAACGCTGGGCGACGCGC
>DATAWO010000079.1:0-15826 GCA_036267165.1 Rhizomicrobium sp.
GCGCCGTGACCTGCACGCCCTGAGCTCCATTCCCCGGCATCAGGCGTAAGGGCTAGGCGCTTTGAGGCGCCGGCGCTTGCCGTCCGGGTCCCCCAACTGTCGCAACGCTTCCCAAGGGTCATGCCCGACAAGACCGGGCAAACAGCAAGCGCATTTTCATCCGGCGCCTGATGTCCGACGTGAGGTTCCAGGCCGGTTCCAGAGCCAGGTGGTTAACCGCCGGCTGGCTGGCACGCGCCGTGAAAGGACCGGCAGGAAAACCGGGATTTTCGTGCATGAGCCTCGCTTTTGACGCCCCAATTGCGCGTTTTGAGACGGCGCCGGCCGGCCTTGAGGCTCATTCCGGGGCGCAAAAGTCGCGCAACCTTTTCAGGGGGCTGGTGACGGCCGTTTTTCTGGCATACGTCATGGTTCTGGCCGCCGCCTGGTGGGCACTCCAGGCCCTGGTGCCCGATCAGCTCAGCTTTCACCTCGCGGGGCATGCCCTCGACCTTGCGCACGTCCATGACAAGGTTCTGGGCAATGCCACCCTGATGCTGGTGCTGCTGCCTTCGGCGCTCTGGCTGGAATGCCTTTTGATCGGCTGGAAGAATAGTTCGGCGCGCGCGCTTCTGGCCCCCACCGGCTCGATGAAGACCGACATCATGTTCCTGGCTCTCGACCAGGCACATGTCATGGGCGTTGTGGGCCGCATCATGATGCTGGGAGCTTCGGTGATTTCCGGACTGGCGTTGCGCGACTGGCTGGCCGCACGCACGGACTTCGCGATTGACCTTTCCGGTCTGCCGCTGACGCTGCAGGTGGTGGTCTATTTCGGCGCTTATTCCTTTTTCGACTATTGGGCGCATCGTCTGGGCCATACCCGCCTGTTCTGGCCGCTGCACCGCTATCACCATGCGGCGGAGGATTTCTGCGTCATCAACGGCGCGCGCAGCCATCCGGCCGGCTTCGTCGGCATCTTCCTGCTCAATGTGCCCATGCCGCTTCTGGGTGCGACAGCGGAAGCGATGATCTGGGTCAATGTCATCGTCATTGCGCTGGGCTTTCTGATCCATTCGCGCCTGGAATCCGGCTGGGGCTGGATGGGGCGCTATCTGGTCCAGTCGCCGCTGCATCACCGCCTGCATCACAAGCTCGACATGAGCCAGCCCACCGGCTTCTTCAGCATGATGCCGGTGTGGGACCATCTGTTCGGGGGTTGGAGCGAGCGCCGCGACGCGAATGTCGAGATCGGCGTGGACACGCCCTATCGTCACGGCTTCTGGCTGCTGCCGGACCTGATGCGCGACTATCGCGATTTCTGGAAAGGCCTTGCCGGCAAGCGCATGCTGTCGCCTAGCGAGCGGCGTCCATCATTCTGACGTAGGCGGCTTCGATGCTCTGCCGGAAACGCTCGGCGTCGAACAAAGGCGCGATGGGCAGGTTCTGCGCCAGCCTGTCTTTCAACCCCTGCAAGCGGGCCGGATCGCGCGCCAGCGCCGGCGCTTCGTAATCGGCGAGATTTTCTGTCAGTTCCGCAAGGCCAATGGCGCCAAGCAGGCTTGCGGCGACGCGGCCGGCAAAGGCTGCTCGGGGGTGAACTCAGCCGCGCCCGGTTGGTCAGGGCCGGGCCGTATTGGGGATCGAGTGCCAAAACCTGGTCATAGCTTTCCAGCGCCTCGCGGTGGCGCTCCAGTTCGGCCGGCACCACGCCGCGGTTCCGGCACCACGCCGCGGTTGAAGTGCACCGCCGCTACACTGGGTTGTAGTGTCAGCGCCTGGTCCAGCCGGCCGGCGCGATGCGCTGCCACGCCTGTTCGAATAGCTGACGCAACTCCATGCTAGTGTCGTGGTTTCGAAGTTCGCAACATAATTGATATCGAGTTCTCAGCGAACTTCGAAACCAGAACGACACTAGGAATCAAAACATTGCCAGTGTCCTTCGTTTCCAAAATTCGTCTGGAATTGATATCGGGCTCGTACGAATTTTGGAATCGGGACACTGACTTTATAAGTCTCTCAGCAGCCAGCGCACGGACCGCTTCTGCAATTCGATATATTGCGGGTTCCACATGGCATGGATGGTGTGGCCCACGGCGGTGAAAACCACCCGGCCCTTGCCATAATCATAGGCCCAGCCGGCGGGTGATTTGGTGCCGCGGTTTTCATAGGTCAGCCCGTCCAGGTTTTCCGACTCCAGGATGACATAGCGCGGGTCCTTGTCGTAATCGACATAATGCTGCTCGTCATTGACGATGAAGGGCTTCATCCCCGCAGTGATGGGATGGGCGTTCGCCGTCGCATGCACCTGGAAGGGGCGCAAGGGTGGGTGGCCGAAATAGGCGCCCCCCATCACCTCCCGGTAATTCTTGCTCGACAGGGAAATGTGGCTGGCATTGTGCAGGGGATAAAAGCCGCCGCCATTCGAGACGAAATCCTTGATCGCCTGTCCCTGCTCCTCGGTCATCCACGACACCGACTTGGCTGCGGGGAAGTCGTCCGCATTCTCCAGGTCCATTTCATAGGCGGTATAGGCGTCGGGGCCGGAATAGCCGGCCGGCCAGATCATGCCATCGCGCAGGATCAGCAGCAGCTGATAGGGCTTGAGCGATGCCGCCGACAGCCCGGCATAGTCGATAGTGTAGTCAATGGCGATGTCCATCTCATGGAACACCTTGTCCAGGCTGACCCGGATATAGTCGGGATTGTGATAGCGGTCGCCGATCAGGGCCAGCGCGCGCGGCCGCCCGTTGGTTGCGGCGCGGGCAGGCACGGTGCTCGCAACGGCGCCCGCAATCAGCAGGCGGCGGGAGATTTTTGGCTCGAACAGTTTCATCGCATGCGCCCCTTTCTTGTTGTTATTTAATGAGCGCCTGTTCGCGGGCCGTTTGCCTGCCGGCGCTTCAAAAGCTATAGACAGATCCCGCTCCCATATCTGTATATAGAATACAGGATTGGACCGGCCCGGAAACGCCCCAAAAACACAAGGGAAGGATAAGGCAGGATGTCGAAAACCGGAAATCGCGGGCTCCTGCTTGCGGCTTTGGCCTCGACCGGGCTGATGCTCGCGGGTTGCAACAACAAGCCTGCCAGCACCAGCCAGACCGGGGGCGTCGTCGACGGCTGGCCGGTCTGGGGCCATGGCGGCATGGGCCAGCGTTACAGCGCCAACACCCAGATCACGCCGGAGAATGTGAAGGACCTGAAGGTCGCCTGGACCTACCGCACCGGCGATCTCGCCGGACCGGGCAAGCATGCCGACCTGGCCTTTGAAGCCACGCCGATCCTGGCCAACAACACGCTTTATCTCTGCTCGCCCAGAAGCCGCATCGCGGCGCTGGATCCCACGACCGGCAGGCAGAAATGGATGTTCGATGCCCATCCCGACACCAATGGCGCCACCGTCATCACATGCCGCGGCGTCTCCTATTGGAAAGACAGCCAGTCGAACGGCATCTGCTCCAAGCGCATCTTCGCCGGCACCATCGACGGCAAGATGTGGGCGCTGGACGCCGACACGGGCCGGCCGTGCGAAGGCTTTGGCGATCACGGCAAGGTCGATCTGCATGAAGGCCTGGGCTATATCGAAAAGCCCGGCCTGTGGGGCATTTCCTCCGCGCCCACCATCGTGGGCGACAAGGTGATCACCGGCTCCAAGATCATCGACTTTCACAATACCGACATGCCCGGCGGCGTGGTGCGCGCGCTGGATGCGAGGACCGGCAAGGTGGTGTGGGCCTTCACCGCCGCGCCGCCCGACCAGCCGCAGGGTGACGCCCAGCATTATCCACGCAGCGCGCCGAATGTGTGGGCGCCGATGTCGGTGGATGTGGACCGCAAGCTGATCTTCCTGCCCACCGGCACGCCGCAGGTGGACTCCTATGTCGGCAAGGCTGACTGGGATTATTACGGCAGTTCGGTGGTGGCGCTGAACAGCGATACCGGTCAGGTGGTGTGGCACTACCAGCTCGTGCACAAGGACATCTGGGATTATGACTCACCGTCCCAGCCGCTGCTGTTCGATTACAAGTCGCCGGACGGCAAGACGATCCCCGCGCTCGCCCAGGCCACCAAGATGGGCTATATCTTTGTGCTCAACCGCGAAACCGGCCAGCCGATCTTCCCGGTGAAGGAAACCCCGGTCTCCACCGGCGGTCTGCAGAAGGGCCTGTCGCCGACCCAGCCGATTCCGGAATTGCCCGAACACGAAGTCCAGATCACCAAATTCCAGGACTCCGACATTTTCGGCTTCGCGCTGGTCGACCGCTGGGACTGTCTGAAGCGTTTCCATGCCCTGGTCAATGAAGGCATCTTCACGCCATACTATTCCAAACCCAGCGTGGACTATCCCATCAGCCTGGGCGGCATGGACTGGGGCGGGCTGACATACGATCCCCAGCGCAATATCCTGGTGGTGAATTCCAACAACATCCTGGGCGCGCATCACCTGGAGCCGCACAAGGGTTCCGGCGGCTATTCGCCGCTGATCGGCACGCCCTACCGCCAAGTCTACGACAACATGATGTCTATCTTCGGCGCGCCCTGTAACGCGCCGCCCTGGGGCCGCCTCACCGGCATCAACATGACCACCGGCAAGAAGATCTGGGAGGTGCCGCTCGGCACCACCCGGGACGAGGCGCCCTGGCCGCTTTGGTTCCACCTGGGCGTCCCCAACCAGGGCGGCGCCATCACCACCGCCTCGGGTCTGACCTTCATCGCCGCCACCACGGACCGCTATTTCCGGGCCTTCGAGACCGCGACAGGCAAGGAATTGTGGCGGGTGTCGCTGCCGGCGGCGGGCCAGTCCATGCCCATGACCTATCGGGTGGACGCGAACGGCAAGCAATATGTTGTGCTGGCGGCCGGTGGTCACTCCGCGCTACAGAACCGGCAGGGCGATTATGTCATCGCCTACGCCCTGCCATGAGAGGATGATGGAGCAGTTGGATCAGACCGTGACCCCGGCCACGCACACTGTGGCGCCGCCCACCTTGCGCGCCCATGTCGTCAAGATGCTGTCGGCGGGGATTCTGTCGGGCAAGTACAAGCCCGGCGACCGGCTGAACGAAAGCCAGATCGCGCGCGAGCTCAACATCAGCCGCATTCCGGTACGCGAGGCGCTTTCGCAGCTGCAGGAGCAGGGGCTGGTGCAGAACCGCGAGCGCCGCGGCATGTTCGTCACCAATATCGGGCCGGAGGAGCTGCTGCAGATTTCCTCCCTGCGCATCATCCTGGAGACCGAGGCGCTGCGCCTGGCCAAGACGCATATGACGCCCGAGATTCTGGACCAGCTGGAAAAGCTGATGCTGCAGATGGAGAGCTGGAACGGCACCCTGCTGGAAGCCGCAGCGCTCGATCTGGAGTTCCACCGCACCTTGTGGAAGGCGGCGGGAAATCCCTATCTGGAGCGGGCGCTGAACGCGCTGATGGTGCCCCTGTTCGCGCAAAAGACCCTGGAGCATGTCACCAAGGATGTGCGCCGCTGGCGGCTCAGCCATCACCGCATGCTGCTGGACGCGGTGACGGGCCGCTCCGACGAGGATCCGCAGGAGGTGCTGCTGACCCATATGCGCATGTCCTATACCGAGCCGGAGCGCTACTCGACCCTGGCCCGCAAGCCGTTCTGAAAATGAATCAATCTCGCACCTGCGAATTCCCTCATGCATCCGCCCGCGACGAATTGCGAAGATTGGCCGAAAAACAGGCATGGCTCGCGCCCAATTGTCGCTTGGCAAAAAAGCGGCGTCACACCTAAAGTATATTGTCTACAGAGATGGGGCTGTCGAACCTCCACCTGAGGCGAAAATCATCGGAGGAAGACGACACCATGACCATGAAATCCATTCTGCTGTCCGGCGCGGTGGCGCTGGCCTGCCTTGTTCCGGCCTCGGCCCAAACTGCCTTGGCTCAGACCGCCAGGGACTATGCGCGTTATTCCCAGTGGCCGGCGCCGCGCGCGCAAGGCCAGAACGTCAATGGCATGCACATCTTCCTGTATGCCGGCCTCAAGAGCCACGGCCCGGGCGCCCATGACTATCCTTATTGGCTCGACAGCTGGTCCAAGCTTTTGACCGAACATGGCGCGGTCGTGGACGGCGCACTCTCTTTTCCCAGCCAGGAACAGCTCGACCATTCCGATGTCGTGATCATCTACAAGGGCGATGCCGGCTACATGACGCCGGAACAGCGCGCGCGGCTTCAGGCCTATGTGAAGCGCGGCGGTGGCCTTGTCACTTTCCATGACTCGCTCTGTGGCCCCGACCCGGCCGATATGGCGACGCTGGTTGGCGCCGGCAAGAAGCATGGCGAGGTCAACTACACCTGGACCGCGACCCTGGATTACAACTTCATCGACAAGGACAATCCGATTGTCCAGGGCATGCCGGCGCAGATCTATGACGAAGCCTTCTACAAGCTGAACTTCGCGCCGGAAGTCCATCCCATCCTGTCCGTCACCATGCCGGACACGCCCAGCGCGCGGCGTGGCGGCGGCGTCGGCCAGACCGTGCCGCAGATGTGGACCTATGAGCATACGCTTCCGGGCGGCCAGCCGGCGCGGGCCTTTGTCTGGATGCAGGGCCATATGGTGGACAGCCTGCAGGATCCCGCCATCCGGAAGGTCTTGATGCGCGGCATCGCCTGGGCGGCCAAGCATCCGATCACCGAACTGACCGACTATGTGCCGCCGCCGCCGCGCGCCATGCGGCCGGAGCAGTAAACAACGCCTTGGACGGCGGCCATCGCAAGACCTGCGATGGCCGCGTTCATCTTCCCGTCAGGCGCGAAGCGATAAAGGATCAGGCGATGAAAGCAGTGTGGAAAAGCGCGGCCGCGGTCACGGCGCTGGCGCTGTGGGCAACGGCCGCAACCGCGGCCGGCACCGACTGGGAAACCAGCGGCCATGACCTGGGCGGCCAGCGTTATTCACCCCTGACCCAGATCAACAAGTCCAATGTCGCGGGTCTCCAGATCGCCTGGAGCTATCACCTGACGCCCGCCGGCTACGCCGGCCGCCCGCGGCTGGCGGAGGCGATCCCGATCGTGGTGGGCAACCACATGTATATCTCGTCCCCCTATGGCGAGATCATCGCGCTGAACGCCACCACGGGCGCGGAAGAGTGGAAATTCAAGCTTCCCGACAATGATACGCCGGCCGAGCGCGGTGTCGCCTATTGGGCGGGCGCCAAGGGGCATCCCGCCACGGTGGTGGCCGGCAGCCGCATGGGCCGTCTCTATTCGCTTGATGCCAGGACCGGCAAGGCGACCGCTGGCTTTGGCGATCACGGCATCGTCAATCTCAAGACACCGGAGGTCATGGGCACCAGCCCGAACTACCCGTATGGCCAGCCGGCGGTGCCGATCATCTACAAGAACCTGATCATCACCGGTGGCGGCACGCCGGATGCCGCCCCCAATGTCGGGGCGGTTGGTGACACCCGCGCCTGGGATGCGGAGACCGGCAAGCTGGTCTGGACTTTCCACACCGTGCCGCTGCCCGGCACCTTTGGCTCTGACACCTGGGGCGGCGACAGCGCGCGGCACCGCTCCGGCGTCAATGTCTGGGGCTATTTCACGGTGGATGCCAAGCGCGGCATTCTCTACATGCCGCTGGGCGCGCCCAACAATGACCGGGTCGGGGTGGACCGGCCGGGCAACAACCTCTTCAGCTCATCGATCGTCGCCGTGGATGCCAATACCGGCCAGTATCTCTGGCACTTCCAGGTCACCCATCATGACATCTGGGACAATGACACCCAGGATCCGCCGGTGCTGATGGATGTGCACAAGGACGGCAAGACCATTCCCGCACTTCTGACTGTCAACAAGAATGCGCTGGCTTTCATTCTTGATCGCGTCACCGGCAAGCCGATCTTCGGCGTCGAGGAACGCGCCGTACCGCAGAGCAAGGTGCCGGGCGAAGAGACCTCGCCGACCCAGCCTTTCCCGGTGAAGCCCGAACAGCTTTCCCAAGGCAGCGTCAGCCGCGACAATCTCTACAAGGGCGAGCCCGACCATCAGGCCTATTGCGAGAAGCTGGTGGACGACAGCCATATGGTGCTGGGCTCGACCTATCTGCCGCCGGGCTACAACGAAATCACCGTGGCGCCGCCCGGCACGCAAGGAGGGGTGAACTATTATGGCGGCAGCTATGATCCCAAGCTGCATCTGTTCGTGGCCAATGTGAACAACCTGTTCCAGCCCATGCGGGTGGTGAAGAGGCCGGACGGCACCTTCGTCAACAATTACGGTGTGCTGCGCTTCTGGGATCCCCAGAAGAAACTGCCCTGCGGGCCGACGCCCTGGGGCCAGCTGGTGGTGGTGAATGTGGATACGGGCGAGGTCGCCTATCGCAAGACCCTGGGCGTGACCGACAGTTTTCCGCCGCAATTTCAGGATACGGGTCGTCCGGGCCTGGGCGGAACCATCCTCACCGCCTCGGGCCTGACCTTTGTCGGCGCCACCGACGACTTCCGTTTCCGCGCCTTTGCCACCGCCACAGGTGACAAATTGTGGGAAGTGAAGTTAAAGGCGTCCGTCACCGCCACGCCTGTCACCTATCTGGGGTCGGACAAGCGGCAGTATCTGGCGATGTCGGACACCGGCGGCTCCCAGACCGGGTCCGTGGTCACCAACGATGAGATCATCGCCTTCGCGTTGCCGAAGAAGTAGTTGTAGCCTGTTGGGGCAGAAGAGAGAGACGAAACGTGCGTGTGTTTGCTTTAGCCGTGTTGCTTGGCCTGGCCGCCACTCCGGCCCTGGCCGATGACGATTTCAAGGACCTGCCGCCCGGACAGGGCCGTGACGTGATGGTCAGGGTCTGCTCCCAGTGCCATTCGCCGGAGATCGCGGCCCATCAGAACCTGGACGCCCAGGGCTGGAAGGATCTGGTCGACCAGATGGCCAATAACGGCGCCAATGCCACCGACGCCGAATTCGACACCATTACCAAGTATTTGACCGCCGCCTTTCCGGCGAAATAAGGCCTCTGTCCCAAGGCCGGCTGGCGCGCTAAAAGGCGTGCCTTCGATTTCCCATGTCGTCTGATAAGGAAAAAACCTCATGAAATTGCTGCGCTATGGCCCCAAGGGGCAGGAAAAGCCGGGTCTGTTGGACAAAGACGGCCAGATCCGCGACCTGTCGGGGATCGTGAAGGATATCGACGGCAAGGTGCTGGCCGACCTGTCGGCGGTCCGCGCCGCCAACATCGAGAGCCTGCCGGTTGTCGACAAGGGCGTGCGCCTGGCGCAGCCGGTCGCCAATGTCGGCAAGTTCCTCTGCATCGGCCTCAACTATTCCGACCATGCCGCGGAATCCGGCATGCCCGAGCCCAGCGAGCCCATCATCTTCATGAAGGCCATCTCGGCCATCATCGGGCCCTATGACGATGTCTATCTGCCGCCCACCTCCAAGAAGTCGGACTGGGAAGTGGAGTTGGGCGTGATCATCGGCAAGGAAGCGCGTTACGTCTCCAAGGAGAAGGCGCTGGATTATGTCGCCGGCGCCTGCGTGGTGAATGACCTGTCAGAGCGCGAATACCAGCTCGAACGCCTGGGCACCTGGGACAAGGGCAAGGGCTGCGACACCTTCGGTCCGTTCGGTCCCTATCTGGTGACCCTGGACGAAGTGGGTGATCTCAACAATCTCGGCCTGTGGCTGGACGTGAACGGCGCCCGCATGCAGACCGGCAATACCGCCAGCCTGATCTTCGACGTGCCGACCCTGGTGTCCTACGTCAGCCAGTTCATGAGCCTGCAGCCGGGCGATGTGATCTCCACCGGCACGCCGCCGGGCGTGGGCATGGGCAAGAAGCCGCAGGTCTGGCTCAAGGAAGGCGATGTCATCACGCTGGGCATCGACAAGCTTGGCGACCAGAAGCAGAACGTGAAGCGCACTCAGATTTGATGACCCCCTCCGGCCTACGCATCGCAAGCGATGCTACGGCCACCTCCCCCTCGCAAGCGCTTCGCGCGCGAAGGGGAGGGAGCCTGAGCGGGCTGAAACAGAAAAGGGCGCCGGAGAAATCCGGCGCCTTTTTTGTTTTCTCTACTCTCCATGGCCGGGCTCGACCCGGCCATCCAGAGCAAACTGCCTGCTCTTGGCATGTGACCCTGGATGGGCGGCTCAAGGCCGCCCATGGTGGTTTGACTAGTGATTATCCCTCGGAATGCCCATGGTCTGGTCAATCTTCTGATACTTGACCGCATCTTCCAGCACCATGCCGGTGCCCATCTGGCCGACATGCTCGCGCTGGATTTCCTGCCACGGCGTCTGCGACGCGGGATATTTGTAGCCGCCCGCCGCTTCCAGCTCCTTGCGCCGCTTCGCCAGTTCCTCGTCGCCGATCAGCATATTGGCCGTGCCCTTGTTCAGGTCGACGCGCACCCGGTCGCCGGTCCTGAGCAGCGCCAGGCCACCGCCCACCGCGGCTTCCGGCGAGGCGTTGAGGATCGAGGGCGAACCCGACGTGCCCGACTGGCGGCCGTCGCCGACACAAGGCAGCGCGTTGATGCCGGCCTTCAGCAGCGAGGCGGGCGGGCGCATGTTCACCACTTCGGCCGCGCCCGGATAACCCACGGGGCCGGCGCCGCGCATGATCAGGATGGTGTGTTCGGTGGCGCCCAGCGCCGGATCGTCGATGCGGTGGTGGTAATCCTCCGGCCCGTCGAACACCACCACGGGGCCTTCAAAGGCTTCGGGATCCGCAGGATTGGACAGATAGCGTGCGCGGAATTCCTCGCTGATCACGCTGGTCTTCATGATGGCGCTGTCGAACAGGTTGCCGGTCAGCACGATGAAGCCGGCATCCTTCTTCAAGGGCTTGTCGAACGGCCAGATCACTTCCGCCAGATGAACTTTCTTGCCCTTGCAGTTCTCGCCCATGGTCTTGCCATTGGCGGTCAGCGCCTTTTCCTTGATCAGGCCCTGTTCCATCAGGATGTTCACCACCGCGGGCACGCCGCCGGCATGGTGGAAATCCTCGCTCAGATATTCGCCGGCCGGCTGCAGGTTCACCAGCAGCGGCACCTTGTGGCCAATGGTCTGCCATTCCTGCAGCGGCACATCCACGCCCATGTGGCGGGCGATCGCGCTGATATGGATGGGCGCATTGGTCGAGCCGCCGATCGCCGAGTTGACCACGATGGCGTTGTGGAACGCTTCCTTGGTCAAAATCCTGGACGGGCGCAGGTCTTCCTTGACCATGTCGACGATGCGAAGGCCGGTGGCATAGGCCATCTGGCCGCGCTCGCGATAAGGCGCGGGGATCGAGGCCGAACCCGGCAGCTGCATGCCCAGTGCTTCCGCCAGGCTGTTCATGGTCGAGGCGGTGCCCATGGTGTTGCAATAGCCGACCGACGGCGCCGAAGACGCCACCAGCTCCATGAAGCCGCGATAATCCAATTCGCCGCGCGCCATCATCTCGCGCGCCTTCCATACGATGGTGCCCGAACCGGTGCGCTCGCCTTCATGCCAGCCGTTCAGCATCGGGCCGACCGAGAAGGCGATGGCCGGAATGTCCAAGGTCGCCGCCGCCATCAGGCAGGCCGGCGTGGTCTTGTCGCAGCCGATGGTCAGCACCACGCCATCGATCGGATAGCCGTAAAGCAGTTCGACCAGTCCCATATAGGCGAGGTTGCGGTCCAGCGCCGCGCCCGGCCGCTTGCCGGTTTCCTGGATGGGATGGACCGGAAATTCCATGGCGATGCCGCCGGCCTCGCGAATGCCTTCGCGGATGCGCTGGGCCAGGGTGATGTGATGGCGGTTGCAAGGCGACAGATCGCTGCCGGTCTGGGCAATGCCGATGATCGGCTTGCCCGACTGCAATTCCTCGCGGGTGAGGCCAAAATTCAGATAGCGCTCCAGATACAGCGCCGTCATGTCGGGATTGCTTGGGTTATCGAACCAGGCGCGGCTGCGCAGGGTCTGGGGCGTCTTGCCGTCGTATTTCTTGTCGTCTGACATGGATCGTTCCTGAAATAAAAATCAGCCGGCGAATAGCGTCATGCCGCCGTCCACCCGAAGCACCTGGCCATGGACGAAGCTTGCCTGGTCGCTGGCCAGGAAGGCGACGGCATTGGCGATTTCCGCAGGCTTGGCATAGCGATCCAGTGATATGCCATCCATCATGGTGGGATCGGTGGTGCGGGTGGCCAGGAACCGCGCCGTGGTGGTGGGGCCGGGGCTCACCGCATTGACGCGCACGCCGGCTTTTCGCATCTCCAGCGCCAGCGAGCGGGTATAGTGCAGGATCGCGGCCTTGGCGCAGCCATAGACCACTTCCGGCGACACCCCGACATGGCCGTTGAGCGAGCCGAAATTGATCACCGCGCCATGCCCGCGCGCGGCCATGCCGGGCACAACCGCGCGGCACATCAGCATGGTGCCGAAGAAATTGCGGTTCATCACCGCATGGGCATCTTCCAGGCTGATATTGAGCGCGTCATTGGGATTGGGCTTGCCGCCCTTGGCCGCGATATCGCCGCCGGCGCAGTTCACCAGGATGGAAATCGGGCCCAAAGCGGCCTCGATCGTCTTCACCATGGTGGCGATGTCATCTTCCCGGGTGATATCGCCGGTCACCGCCACCACCTTGGCGCCGCCGCGCCCGGACAGTTCTTGCGCCAGCGCGGTCAGGCTGGGACTTTCACCAAAGGCCGCGGGCGCTTCCTCATTGATATCGTGCAGCGCCACCGCCGCGCCGTTCGCCAACAGGGTTTCCGCGATCATGCGCCCAAGACCGCGTCCCGACCCCGTCACCAGCGCAACCTGGCCGCCGAAATCGAAGGTTTTGGGAATGTCTGGGCTGCTCAATTCCGCTGCTCCGCTCAAGGCCGGTCCGGGTGGGGCGTTTGTCCGAAAGCCCTTGTTTTTTATCGGCTAATCTCACACCGGCGCCTGCGCGAAACAGGCCGGATGCATTGACTTCCCGCGAGGTGAATTTAGTATACAAGTCGCAAGCCGATGTGAAGCCTTATAGAGCCGCGCCGGCCTCCCATGCCCCAGTTACGGGACAGGATAACAAGGGGCGAAACGAACGCATGAAACCAACGCATACGCGCTACTGGGTCGTGGTTTTCGCCCTGGCGCTGGCGATGATCATGTACATCCAGCGGGTGGCGATCAGCCAGGCGATCGTGCCGATTTCGGCCGATCTGCATCTGAACAAGGCCCAGACCGGCATCGTGCTGGGCGCCTTCGGCCTGTCCTATGCGCTGTTCGAAATTCCCATGGGCCTTCTGGGCGACAAGCTGGGCGTGCGCTGGGTGCTGAGCCAGCTGGTGCTGATCTGGTCGCTGTTCACGGCGCTGACGGGCGCCGCCTGGAATCTGGCGTCGCTATGGGTGATCCGTTTCCTGTTCGGCGCGGGCGAGGCGGGCTGCTTTCCCAACCTGACCCGCATGCTGTCGGCCTGGCTGCCGCTGTCGGAACGCGTGAAGGCGCAGGCCGTGATGTGGGCGTTCGGACGCTGGGGCGGGGCGCTGGCGCCGCCGGTGGCCTTCTTTGTGATCTATCACTTCGGCTGGCGGCTTGGCTTTGTCGCCTTGGCGATGATCGGCGTGGCCTGGGTCGCGGCTTTCCTGCCCTGGTTCCGCAACGATCCGGCGCAGCACAAATCCGTCAATGCGGCGGAGCTGGCGCTCTTGGAAGGCGGGCGCGAGCTGGTGCTGCATGAACGCGGCATTCCCTGGTATCGCCTGCTGATGCAGAGGGACATCTTCTTCCTGGGGCTGCAATATTTCGGCTTCTCCTACACCTGGTATTTCTATGTCACCTGGCTGCCGACCTGGCTGCAGCAGTCCCGCGGATTGGCGCCGGGCGTGGCCGCGACCTATGCCATGGTGCCGCTGGCCTTCGGCGGGGCGGGCTCGATCGTGTCGGGTTTCCTGCCGCTGTCCATTCCGCGCAAGTGGGTCGCGGTGGGCGGGTTTTTCGCCACCGCCATCCTGATCGCCCTTATCGCCAACATGCCGGGCGTGGCGCTGCCGATGGTGCTGATGGGCGTCGCCAGCTTCACATCCGACCTCACCATGCCGATTTCCTGGAACACCTGCGTGGAGATCGGCAAGGAATATACCGCCACCGTTTCCTCCACCATGAACATGCTGGGCAATCTCGCGGGCTTTGTCGCGCCGGTCGTATTCGGCCTGATCCTGCAGGGCACCAACAATAACTGGGCCATTGTGATGTACACCATGGCGGCGGCGGCGGTGGTGTCGGGTGCGTGCTGGTTTTTCCTCGAGCCCGATGCCAAACGTTGATATCTCCATCAAGAAGGTTTTTTCCCCATGAAGATTGATCTCAGTGGCAGGACGGCAGTGATCGTCGGTGGTTCGGGCGGCCTGGGCGAAGCCATGGCGCATACGCTTTCCGGCGCCGGCGCGAAAATCGCGCTGGTGGGCCGCAACCAGGCCAAGCTGGACAAGGTGGCGGGCGAGTTGAAAGCCAAGGGCGGGGTGGTCGAGACCTTCACCGCCGACATGGTCAGCGAAAGCGATGTCGCCAAGCTGGCCAAGGACGTGAACGCCAAGTTCCAGAAGCCGCAGATCCTGATCAACTCGGCCGGCATCAATATCCGCAAGTCTGTGACCGACTTCACGCTCGAGGAATTCCGGAGCGTGGTGGATTCCAGCCTGGTCACCACCTTCCTGGCCTGCAACGCCTTTGTGCCCGGCATGAAGGGCACCGGCTATGGCCGCATCCTCAACCTGTCTTCGATGATGGCGCATGTCTCGCTGCCCAACCGCACCGCCTATTCCGGCGGCAAGGCGGGCCTGCTCGGCTTCACCAAGTCGCTGGCGCTGGAGCTGGCGGGCGAGGGCATTACGGTCAACGCGATTTCGCCGGGCCCCTTCCACACTGAAATGAACCTGCCGGTGATCAATGACCCGGAAGCCAACAAGCTGTTCCTCACCAAGCTGCCGGTGGGCCGCTGGGGCAAGGTGGAAGAGATCGGGGCGCTGGCCTGCTATCTATGCAGTGATCTCGCCGGCTTCGTCACCGGCACCGACATCATCATCGACGGCGGCTGGACCGCGGCCTGATACGGAGGTTTTCATGACAACGCGACGTGACGTGATGCTGGGCGGGGCGGCGGTTGCCGCCGCCGCCGCAATGCCGGCTTTTGCGGCGGAGGCCCCTTCGCCGCTCGGCACCTCCCAAACCGCGCTGGGGCATTACCTGCGCGCCCTGCGCGCCAAGGGCGGTGGCAAGATCGATCCCATCCAGGTGGTGGATTATGTCCATGGCCTGGGCGGCGGCGGCGTGCAGTTTACCGTGCCGCTGGATGCCGATCTCAACAAGCTGCGTGCCCGGCTGGAACAGAACCGCATGTTCATCCAGGGCGACCTGGATCTGCTGACCCGCGCCCTGAACGACCTGCCAGCTTTCGAGCAGGCGTTGAGGAACTACAAGGCGCTGGGTGCGGACTGCGTGCGCGTGGTCTGCTTTGTCGGACGCCGCTACGAGACTTTCAAAAGCCTGCAGGACTACAAGGACTGGAACGTCACCGCGATCAATGCGCTCGACACCTGCCTGCCGGTCGCGGAACGGGTGGGCATGCCCCTGGCGATGGAGAACCACAAGGACCGCGCGGTGGATGAGGAAGTGGAAGTCCTCCGGAAATATTCCAGCCAGCACCTGGGCGCCACCGTGGACTTCGGCAACAACATCGCCATGTGCGATGATCCCGTGGACGTGATCAACAAGCTCGCGCCTTACGCCAAGACCACGCATATGAAGAACATGGGGGTGCAGAATTACGCCGACGGCTTCCTGCTGTCGGAGGTTCTGTTCGAGGATGGCTTCATGGACATTCCGGCGATGTGGGCGGTGCTGAAGAAGGCCAATC
>DATAWO010000080.1:0-6355 GCA_036267165.1 Rhizomicrobium sp.
AAAGCCAGGAGCATCAGCGCCGGCGGGATATGCCGGCGCCAGGCCGAACCTGGCTCCGCCTGCCGGATCAGGGCCAGGCTGGGATAGCGAATGGCCGACCGGCGGCGCCGGCTGAGAAGATAGATGTAAGCGGCCACCAGCAGCGGTACCACAAGCAGGAGCCAGAGCAGGCCGAGCCATTGAAACGAAATGGCGGGAATCAGCCCAACCAGGCGCGACCAGGAACTGTTCGCCAGGGCGTTCATGCCGACCTGCGCAGGGATTGCTTGCGCATGGCGGCAAAGCGGATCATGGCATCCATCACATCGTCCTCGGTGCCCAGCTCCACCACATCCACGCCGGCCTTCTCAAAAATCGCGCGCAGCGCCTCGTCCCGCCCGGCGGCCGCGGCCGCGAAGCGCTGGCGGAAACCCCGGTCGTGGGTATCGACAAAAATCTGCTCCCCCGATTCCGCATCCTGGAATGTCATGAACCCCAGATCCGGCAGATGGGTTTCCAGCGGATCGGTCAGCCGGACGGCGATCACGTCATTGCGGACCACCAGTGGCGTCAACGCCTGCTCCCAACCCGGCGCACTGATGAAATCGGAGACCAGGAAGATCAGCGAGCGGCGGCGGATCACATGCGCGGCCTCCTTCAGCACCTGCTTAAGGTCGGTGGCGCCTGCCTGCGCGCGATGCGCGGCCACCGTGTTCAGGATCTGCAGCAATTGCTGGCGTCCGCCCCGGGCGGGAATGGTGCGGTCAACCCCGTTGGAAAAGATCACCGCCCCGGTGCGGTTGCCCCGGCCCAGCATCAGGCGGCACATCAGGACGGCAAATTCCATCAGCGCGGCATGTTTGGAAATGGTCACACCTTCGAACATCATCGAAGGGCTCATATCCAGCAGGAACCAGACCGGAATCTCCCGGTCTTCCAGATAGTCGCGGACGTAAGGTGTGCCCAGCCGGGCGGTCGCGTTCCAGTCGATGCGCCGGACATCGTCATGGAACTGGTATTCCCGCAGGTCGGCCAGATCCAGGCCATCACCGCGCGACGGGCTTCTATAGTCGCCCTGCAACAGGCCTTCGAGCCGCCGCACCACCGGCAGCTCCAGGCGCCGCAGGATATTGTCAGGCACCTGTGGCACGGGCGGTATCCAGGATAGGGGGCGGCACGGCGCGCAGGATCTGGCGGACGATCTGGTCCGAGCTCAGGCCCTCCGACAAGGCTTCATAGGATGGCACCAGCCGGTGGCGCAGGACGTCCGCCGCCACGTCCATCACATCGGCCGGCAGCACATAGTCGCGTCCGCGGATATAGGCCAGCGCCCGTCCCGCCTCGATCATGGCGATGGAGGCTCGAGGGCTGGCGCCGAACTGGATGAAACGCTGATGATCGGGAAGGCCGCATTTCTCGGGCGCGCGGGTGGCGGCGACCAGCTTGACCGCATAGATCATCAGCGACGGATCGACATAAAGCCTGCGGACGGCTGCCTGCATCTGAAGCAGTTCGTCAGTCGAGGTCACCGGGCCGACCGGGACCGCCTCGCCGGTCACACGCTGGACGATGACGAACTCCTCTTCCTCGCTGGGATAGCCGATCAGGATTTTCATCATGAAACGGTCGACCTGCGCTTCCGGCAGGGCATAGGTGCCCTCGATCTCGATGGGGTTCTGGGTCGCCATCACCACAAACGGCCTGGGCACGGCATAGGTTTCGCCTGCGATGGTGACCTGGCGTTCCTGCATCACTTCCAGAAGCGCGCTCTGCACCTTGGCCGGCGCGCGGTTGATCTCATCGGCCAGCACCAGGTTGGCGAAGACGGGCCCCAGCAGGGTGGCGAATTCCCCGCTCCTCTGGTTGAAGATGCGGGTGCCGGTAAGATCGGCCGGCACCAGGTCGGGCGTGAACTGGATGCGCTTGAAGCTGCCCTGCATCACCCTGGCCAGGGTGGATACGGTCAGCGTTTTGGCCAGGCCCGGCACGCCTTCGACCAGAAGGTGGCCGCCGGCCAGCAGCGCCACCAATACCCGTTCCAGGAAATGGTCCTGGCCGACCACGACCTTCTTCACTTCGTAAAGAAGGTGCTCCAGTCCATGGTGCGCGCCACTCATCACCAGATCCTTTTCAGAACGGATTTTCTCCCACCGCCTTGGCGGCATTTTCGATCGGCACCGCGAAGGACATGCCGGCATAGACATGTTGTCCGGTGGGGTTGAACAAGGCGGTGACGATGCCGACCACCTCGCCGTCACGGTTGACCAGCGGCCCGCCGGAATTGCCGGGATTCACCGCGGCATCGAACTGGATCAGGTTGGTCAGATGCCCGCCATCATCCTTGCGGTCGGGGTCCACGAATTCGCGTTTCAGGCCTGCGATCACGCCGGCGGAAACCGAGGGGCCGATGCCAAAGGGAAAGCCCACCGCCACCACCGTGTCGCCGGGATTGAGCCCGCCGGTGGAAGCCAGCGTGGCGGGCTTGAGGTCGTCGGGCGCCACCTTGGCGCGGATCACGGCCAGATCATTTTCCGGCTGGGCATTCACCAGTTCCGCGTCGGACTTGCTGCCGTCCCAGAAGGTGATCACCCAGCGGTCGGTGGTGTGGATCACATGCAGATTGGTCAGGATGTCGCCCTTGGCGTCGATCACCACACCGCTCCCGGTCGCATCCGGCATGTCCTGCCGGCCGTCCGGCGTGCGCAAGGGAACCGGCTTGGCGCTCTTGTCTTTCTTCGTTGCCGCCTGTTCGGCCTTGGCTTCTTCCGCGGCATGCTCGGGGGAGAGATAGCCTTCCACCCGCACCACCGACGGCCCGACCATGGCGGCGGCGATCGTGGTGTCAGCCGGTGGGGGATCGGTGTGCGACAGGGTATATTTCACCGCATTGTCGATGTCCCATTGGCTGAGCGCCGTGGGATCGGGATGCAGCAGACGCCAGCCGCCGAACAATACGAGCACCACCACGACAGCAAGTATCGCCGGCAGGCTGCGTTGATGCCGGGTGGCGATTTTTCGGACCCATTGGGAAAGCTGCGCGCGCAGCGGCGGCGCGGCGGCTTCGTCCTGCCAGACCGGCGTTTCGTAGGAGGGACCAGCCTCCATCGAACTGCGCCGCCGGCTCGAACGGCTATAAAGCGATTTTCGCTTCATACCGGCTTATCCGAAAGTCTCACGGCCGAGCCTATTAGACCTTGGAGGGCTGCTGCAAGTTGTCCCCTAAACCCTTGTCGAAACAATGGGGATATAGTTCCGCGTTGCGCAAGCCTCGCGCAAATGCAACGAAACGGCTGGAAGACTGGAACGTTTGTCTTGTGTAAAGAAAGGTGAAGCACATGCAGCGTTTCACGCGCACCGTCCTCGGCTTGATGCTGGCAACCGGATCTTGGTGGATGGCCTCGCCGGCCCTTGCCGCCAACTTTCATGTCGCTGTCATCCGGCCAGCCGCGTCGCCGGCAACACGAAGTTCCGCGAGCCGGCTTTCCGCCAGAGCCAATGCGCACGCCAACAATGCCGCGGGCAACCCTTACGTCAATCCGAACGTCGCGGCGGGTTCGCAGACGTCACAAACCAATGCATCCGCCAATGCCAATGCGGCGGAAATCCGCGAGCCGCCCACCAGAGCGTCGCAACACCCTGACGTGATCACGCACGGATGAGACCGCTCATGGCGGGCGCACTGGTACTGTCAGGGAAGACCGTGTTTTCCAACGCCGATTTCGGAACCGCCATATGTTCGGCCAACACGCCTTTAAAGAGTGACCGCAGGTCTGTGCGCGGCGGCTGATCGCGGCCATCCTTCAGCGCACTGGAACCCAGCCCCGTCCACTCCGCCCGCACCATGCCGCCAGACACCGCACCGCCCAGCAGGAAGCTCGCGCCGCCGGTGCCATGATCGGTGCCGCCATTGCCGTTGGGACGGGCGGTGCGGCCGAACTCGGTCGCCATCACGATTGCGGTCTTGCCCCAGGCGTGACCGAGCGCCGTCTTGAGCGCGATCAATGCCCGGTCGAGCGCCGCCAGGCGCCGCGCCAGTTGGCCATCGCCGGCGCCTTCATTCACATGCGTGTCCCAGCCGCTGACATCCAGCACCGCAACGCGCGGGCCATTGGCTGCGGCCAAGAGGCGGCCTGCGCCGGAAAACAGCGGTTCCAGATTGGCCGCGGCCCCGGGCCCCATCTTCTTGTCGGAGGGATCATCGGACGCGACCATCGCGGCATCCTGCAGGGCAAGGGCGTCGTCGAGCGACTGCTTCAGCGCAGGATCGCGGGCATAAAGCAGCCTGACCCGCGCCAGGAAATCGGAATCCGGCGCCGGCAGCGCGGGCGGCATCCAGCTGGTGGTCCTGGTTTGCCCGGTCAGAAGCAGCGGCGGGGTCTGCGCCACTGCCAGCGCCCGCACGCCATCACCGAGGCCCATGGGCGCCAGCGCCCGGTTCAGCCAGCCGTCGCTGATCAGGTGCGGCCGCACGGCGCCGGTTTCCAGCACGTTCTGGCCGTCGAAATGCGAACGGTCACGATAAGGCGAGCAGATATTCTGGAAGACGACCAGTTCCCTGGCGTCATACATGCTTTTCATGTTCGCGAGCGCCGGGTGCAGCCCAAACATGCCATCCAGGTCATGCAACGGCGTCGCGCCGTCGGTGGCAAGCGCGAGCTGGCCGCGGACGGACTGATAATCCTTGTCGCCATGCGGCGGCACCGCCGCCAGCCCGTCCACCGCGCCCCGCAGAATGACCACCACCAGGCGCCGGTCTCCCGGCATCGCGGCAAAGGCTGAGCTGAGCGGCGCGTCCCAAAGGCAGAAGCCGGCGGTCAGGCCGAGCGCCTTGAGCGTTTCACGGCGTGAGCGGACCATGGTCATCTCCGTTGAAATTCGGGGCTGGACACCAGAAGCGCCAGCGCTTCCCCGCCCGTGGGCGCCGCGGCAATGGCGGAACGGGTTTGCTGCGACAGCCCTTCGCCAAGGGCCTGGTCGGCCAGTCCGGCGATCTGGCCCGCGCCGATAGTCTGGGGCAACCGCGCGCCCAAGGCTTGCGCCCATTCGATGCGCGACAGGATGGCGTCGGATCCCGACCAGTCCGCGGACATGTCGGACCAGCCTTTCGGCGACGACGCGGCAAGCGGAAAATGTCCCATCATGCGACAGGCCTGCATCGCGCCCTTGATCTGCTGTTCGGCATTCTCGCCCCTGGGAAGACCCAGAAGCCGGTAGCTGGCGGTGACATATTCCACCGGATTGCGCATCTTCTGCGCGCCCGCATCCCATGCGGACGGGTCTTGGATCATGGCGATGGTCAGCGCCTTCAGATCGCCCTGGGTGTCGCGGAAGCTCTTCTCCAGCCGCGCGACCAGTTGCGGCGGCGGGGCGTCGGAAACAAAATGGCGGGCGAATTTGGTGGCGATGAATTTCGCGGTGGCGGGATCGCGCGCCAGGTCATGGATGGCGGCGCGGCCGCCGGCAAAGCCGTCCGCATAGGTCTGGCCTCGAAGCCGCACCGGTCCCGGCTCATGGCGGGCGGGAAAATAGCGAAAGCCGCTGGAAGCGCCTTCTACCGTTTCCGGTTGATTGAAACTCGCCTGGAAAAGCCGCGCCATCCGGCCGGCACCTTTGGGCTGAATGTCGATGCTCCAGCCGGTCAACAGCCTTGCCAGGGCGACGACATCGGCCTGGGTATAGCCGCCGTCCACGCCCAGCGAATAAAGCTCCATCAACTCGCGGCCGAAATTCTCGTTCAGTCCGCGCTGGACCAGTTGGCCGGCCGGCGAATCCGGTCCGATGGACTGGGCGTTGTTGAGATAGATCAGCATCGCGGGATGGGTCGCGACCGCCAGCAGCATGTCCTCGAACTTGCCGGCGATATGGGGGCGGATGGCCTCGCGTTCATAGGCGCCCGCCAGGCTCGCCACGGCGGGGTTCTGGACGGAGATGGTGAAGTGATTGCTCCAGAACCAGACCAGGCGCTCCGCGAAGGGGCGGCGGGAGGAAAATCCCTGCTGGAAGCGGGATGCCATCTCATTGATGAGAACCTGGCGCTGCTGCTTGGCGAAGGCGCGCAGATCCTTGGTGTCGCCGTCCTGCTTCAGTTCCCGCCGCTGCTGGCGGAAGGCCTGCAGGTCCTTCACCAGTGTGGCGCCGTCCTTGAACGGCTCGCCATCGACCGGCGCCGGCTGGCCGGCGGGACCGATCTGGGAGACCAGCCATTGCCTGGGGTCGCCGCTGGCGCTGGCGATCTCGCTAGGCGCAGCGCCCAGGCCGAAACGGTTAACGGCGATCGCGGCTTGAAGAGACATGACTTTGATCTTTGAGAGGGGACGGCATGCGCCGCATCTGGCGGGTTAAACGGCGGTGCGTCCCCCGCCCTACGCCATGACAG
>DATAWO010000081.1:0-8769 GCA_036267165.1 Rhizomicrobium sp.
CACTGCGTGCCGCATAAACAGGCCGCACACATGGCCGCACCGACCGAAGGGCAGAACATCAACAAAACCCTTGCCAACGGAGAGCCGTCCACACATGGCGAAAAAAAGGGCCCGAAAAAAGCGTCCTTTTTTAATGGCGGACAGAGAGGGGTTCGGAGAGGCCCGCGAAGCGAGCGCCGCACGGATCTGCGAAAGCAACGAACGCCCGGAGCGCTAGCGACGGGCCGGGAATCCCACTGCACAGTGTCGGCGGAAAATCTGGCGGACAGATGGGATGCGAAGCAGGCTGGCGGACAGAGAGGGATTGCGGCAAATATGCGTAAGCGCATATTTGCCGTCCTCGCTAACGCTCGGATCGCTCGCTTTGCTCGCGCCCAAAATCGGCTGTCGCCGATTTTGTCGAGTGAGGAGCGATTGGCTGAAGGCCAACGAAATGGTCCAGTGGACCATTTCGAGCGACGAACGGGCTCGTTCACCGCTCCCCGTCCGCCACCCTGCTTCGCGAGGTTCGATGATGCCACGCCTGCACGAAAGGGGATGCGAAGCAGGGTGGCGGACAGGGAGGGATTCGAACCCTCGAACGGCTTTCACCGTTACACACTTTCCAGGCGTGCGCCTTCAACCACTCGGCCACCTGTCCGCAGCTCAGGGAAGGGGGAGATACACGGCTCGGCGCCGTCCGGCAAGGGCCGGGTTGCAGTCAAAAAAGCCATCCAATTCAGGCGGTTTGTACAACTCGGTGGCGTTCCCGGCGGACCAGCCACAGATTGCGGGCATAGACCACCAGACCGCCCAGCTGCGCCACCAGGAAGGGCAGGCCGACTTGGCCCAGATGGAAGGAATAGACCAGGGTGATCAAGCCGCCGCCGATGCTGAAATACCAGAAGGCGACGGGAATGACGCTGCGTCCTTCGATCTCGCTTCTCAGGAGCTGCACGAAAAAGCGCGAAGCGAACAAGGCCTGGCCGACAAAGCCGATAGCGATCCAGATGTGATCGGGGGTCATCAGTCTGTCCATCTCTTAAAGCTCCCGTATCTCGCTCTTCCCGCGATGGCGCCGCTGCAGCCAGCGCACGCCCAACAGGTCGTGGACGCTGACCAGCAGGCGCCCGAAGTTGGTGTATTTGGAACGGCCGGTCAGGCGCGGGCGGTGATTGACCGGCACATAACGCACGCTCACGCCTTCACGCAGCATCAGCGCGATCAGGAAGCGGTGGATGTGATCGAAATAGGGAAGATCCAGAAAGGCTTGGCGGCGGAACGCCTTCAACCCGCAGCCGGTGTCGCTGGCGCCATCGCCCAACAGCCAGTTGCGAAAGCCGTTGCCCAGCCGCGACGCCAGCCGCCGGCTGGCGGTGTCTTTCCGCTTGACCCGGATGCCTGACACCATGCCAAGCCCCGGATCGGCGTCGAGCACTTCCAGCAGCTTGGGAATGTCGGCCGGGTCGTTCTGGCCGTCGCCGTCCAGGGTGACGATGATCCCGCCCTTCGCCGCCTGGACCCCGGTGCGGATGCCCCGGCTTTGGCCCAGATTGCGGGCATGGCGCAGCACCCTGAGTTGCGGGATTTCCGCCTTCAGCCCGGCCAGCGCCTCACCGGTGCCGTCGGACGAGCCGTCATCGACGAAAATGATCTCATGGGGCCGGGCGTTCAGCGCAGCCGCGATTTCCCGGGCAAGGGGGCCGACATTGCCGGCCTCGTCCTTCACCGGCACGACCACGGAAATGGCGACGGCGCCCGTCATGAATCCTGTTCTTTCGCCCTTGGGATAGCGGGGCCTTATACAGGGGTGGCCCTTTGCAACATAGGGGCGGGGCCGACATAGTTCCCCTCCATGGCCGACTCGAAAGCCGCTGAAAAGCTTAAGGAAACCGCCCCGGATCCGGTCACGGCTCCGGCCCTTGAAGCCGCGCCGCCGCCGCGCTGGCTGACCGTGGTGGGCCGCCATCCCTTTGCCCTCCTGGCGCTGCTGGGCCTGCTTTTGTGGCTGCCGGGCATGCTGAGCCTGCCGGCGCTGGACCGGGATGAAAGCCGGTTCGCCCAGTCCTCCCGCCAGATGGTGGACTCCGGCAATTGGGTGGACATCCGCTTCGGCCAGGTGCCCCGCTACAAGAAACCGGTGGGGATCTACTGGCTCCAGGCCGGTGCCACCGAACTTGCGGGCCTTGTCACCGGCCGTGACGACCAGATCTGGACCTATCGCCTGCCGTCGCTTCTGGGCGGCATCGCGGCCGCCTGGCTGACGGTGTGGTGTGCGCTGGCGGTGACGGAAGCAGAAGCGGCCTTGCTGGCCGGGCTTCTGATGCTGGGTTCGGTGCTCCTGACCGCGGAATCCACCATCGCCACCACCGATGCGGTGCTGCTGGCCTGTGCGCTGGGCATGCAGGGCGTGCTGCTCAGGCTTTACCGCGCCGCCCGTGATGACGACGCGCCCAAACCATCCGGCCGGCTGGTGCTGTGGGGATGGGCGGCGGCTGCTTTCGGCATTTTGGTGAAGTTTCCGGTGGTGCCAGGCATCGGCATCGCCACCATGATCGGGCTGGTGGCGTGGGACCGCAAATGGGACTGGCTGCGGGGCGTGAGGCCCATGCGCGGATTGGTGCTGACGTTTCTGCTGGTCAGTCCCTGGCTGATCGCCATCGCCATTCAGAGCCAGGGCGCCTTCTTCCAGCAGTCGCTGGGCAACGACTTCGCCAGCAAGATCGCGGGCGGGCAGGAAAGCCATGGCGCCTGGCCGGGCTATTACCTGCTGCTGTCGGCGGCGTGTTTCTGGCCTTCCATCCTGTTCGTGCTGCCAGGCGTGGCGCTGGGCTTGGCGCGCCGCGCCGAACCGGGCATCCGTTTTCTTCTGGTATGGGCGGCAAGCTGGTGGCTGATCGTGGAGGCGGTCCCCACCAAGCTGCCGCATTATGTGATCGGGGCCTATCCGCCGCTGGCCATCCTGGCCGCGATGTTCGTGCTGGACCCCAGGCCGGTGAAATGGCTGGCGGCCGCGCGCTGGATCGGCGTCGTCCAGTTCGGGACCGGTGCGGTTCTCTTCACCGCCGCCATCCTTCTGGCGCCGCATTATTTCGGCAACGGCATTGGCTGGCCGGTGCTGGCGGCGGCGGGCGCCGGTGCGGTCCTGGCGCTGGCGGCGCTGATACTCGCCGCTCTGCGCAAGCCGTTGACCGCGCTGCTGCTGGGGCTGGCGGCGATATTCGTCTTCGCCCCCGGCCTCACGGTGCTGGTGGCGCCACGGCTGGAGCAATTGTGGATCAGCGAGCGGCTGAAGGCGATCGTCGCCGCCGCCGGCAGGCCGGGCGATCCGTCACCGGCCATCGCGGGCTATCAGGAACCCAGCCTGGTGTTTGCGCTGGGCGCCGATGTCGTTCTGGCCAATGGCGCGGGCGCGGCCGAGGCAGGCGCCCACAGCGGCGGCCTGGCGTTGATCGAAGACAGCGAACGCGGCGCTTTCCTGGCGCGGCTGGCGGAATTGCAGGCTGACGCCAAACCGGTGGGCGATCTTTCGGGATTCAATTATTCGCGTGGGCGAAAGCAGCATGTGACGGTGTACCGGGTCGCCCAGCTGCACGAACTCAACTAGGTCTTCAAGCCATGATACCGACCTTCGCCGACATCCAGGCCGCCGCCTCGCGCATCGCGCCTTATGCGATCCGCACCCCGCTGGTGGAAAGCTGGCCGTTGAACGCCGTCACCGGCGGGCGGGTGTTCCTGAAGCTGGAGACCTTGCAGCGCACCGGCTCGTTCAAGTTCCGCGGCGCCTGCAACCGGCTGGCGATGATCCCGCAAAGCGCGCGCGGGAGCGGCGTGGTGGCGTTTTCCTCCGGCAATCACGCGCAAGGGGTGGCGGCGGCGGCGGCGCTGTTCGGCATGCCGGCCCTGATCGTGATGCCGTCGGACGCGCCGCGCCCCAAGATCGAAGGCACCCGCAGCCTTGGCGCGACCATTGTGGAATATGACCGGGTGCGCGATGACCGCGAGGCGATTGCCGCACGGATCTGCGCCGAACGCGGCGCGGTGCTTATCAAGCCGTTCGACGATGCCGGCATCATCGCGGGCCAAGGCACCGTTGGGCTTGAGATCGCCAAAGACGCCCGCCGGATGGATGTGGCGCTGGATGAAGTCCTGGTGCCGTGCAGCGGCGGCGGGCTGGTGAGCGGCGTGGCGCTGGCGCTGGATGGGTGCGCTAGCGACAGCGTAGCGCACGATTCGACGATCAAGGTTCACAGTGTCGAACCGGAGAATTTCGCCGGCATGAAGCTTTCGCTGGAAGCGGGCAGGCGGGTGAAAGCGCCGGGCGGGGCGCTTTCCATCGCCGACGCGCTGATGGCGCCCATCCCCGGCGGGATCGTGTTCGAGCTTGCGCGCGGCCTGCTGGCGCCGGGCCTGACGGTGAGCGACGCCGAATTGACAGCCGCCGTCGGCTTCGCGGCGGAAAAGCTCAAGCTGTTGGTCGAGCCGGGTGGGGCTGCGGCGCTGGCGGCGCTGCTTGCCGGAAAGATCGACGCGAAGAACCGGGCTGTGGCGCTGGTTCTGTCGGGCAGCAACGCCGACTTCGCTGTTCATCTTCGTTAAGCCGTTTACCACGCCACTGGGCTTTGGTTGGCGGCCGGGCCCGGTTGGCGCATGCCTCGGTGGCGAAAGCATCGGGCGCACCCCATGAGCAACCGGATCCGTTGGCGCGATTCCCACCCCATCAAGCCTTTGCTGCTGGTGGCTTGCGTCGTCATGCTGATGGCTGTCATCACGGCGATGATCTTCTCCCGCGGCGCGCTGACGGACGATGACGCCCAGGTCGTATCGCTGCGTCTGTTGAAGGACGCCTACGACAAGGTCGAGCCGGGCAGAACCTCCCAGTCCGATCTGGTGGCACTGGGTTTCGACCAAGTCCGTTTCAAGGCCCGCAGCCTGTCGGGCCTGGGCGTGCAGGAATATTTCATGCCCCGCACCTCGGTGGCGTTCGACCAGATGGATCCGGCCCTGAAGACTTGCTTTGATGCCTCCAGCCGTTGCAGCGCCCTGATCTTCCCGCTGGATGCGGTTCGCGCGACGGCTTCATGGCCGCCGATGCCGCGCCCCGCGAGCAGGCCCGCATTGTCTTCCTGATCAGGAGCGGGCGGGTGGCGTAGAAGGCAGTCCTGGGCGGCTAACGCTCTGTTGTCATTCCCGCGAAAGCGGGAATCCATCCATAGCGACAGCGTATGGACGGCGAGCGTTAGCTAGCCAGTGACACGCAGATCACTCTAGCGTTCAAGAATAAAGCAGGAAGCGGCCTTCGGCCGCTAAGGCCGGCCCGACGCTTGGGCGCGTCGGGCTTCTTGCTCCACGCTGTTAGCGTGGAGCAAGAACCATCATCATCTGACGGCCTTCCATCTTCGGATACTGCTCGAGCTTGGCGAAGACTTCGGTGTCTTTCTGCACGCGGTTCAGCAGGTCCATGCCCAGATGCTGGTGGGCCATTTCGCGGCCCCGGAAACGCAGGGTGACCTTGACCTTGTCGCCTTCGTCGAAGAAGCGCTTCATCGCCCGCATCTTCACGTCATAGTCATGATCGTCGATGGTGGGGCGCATCTTGATCTCCTTGATCTCGATGACCTTCTGCTTCTTGCGGGCTTCGGCGGCCTTTTTCTGCTGTTCGTATTTGTACTTGCCATAGTCCATCAGCTTGACGACAGGTGGCTTGGCCTCGGGCGACACTTCCACCAGGTCGAAGCCTTTTTCCTCGGCCAGGGCCAGCGCCTCGTCGAGGCCGATGGCGCCGTATTTGTGGCCGTCATCGCCGATCAGGAGGATGATTTTGGAAGTGATCTCGTCATTGATGTGCGGGCCATCCTTGGCCGGCGGGGGGGCGTTACCCTGAAAACGTCTCGGAACTATGACTCTCTCCTTTGTACAGCCGCACGCTTTCCCGTCTCGCTGGTCCTTTGGTTCCAGGCGAAACGGGTGTCTCGGTCATGGACGCAAAGATGGAACCTTTCGGCGGGTGCGCCGGATCGCGCGTCCGGCAGCCTTCCGCCGGATTCGGGCGTAAGATAGGGTGGAAATGCCCTTCCGGAAAGGGCTATTCGGCCACATCCCGCCGGGATTCGGCCTCGTTTTTGATGCGGGCGATGAAAGCTTCCAGCGGCATGGCGCCCAGGTCCTTGCCCGAGCGCAACCGGACGGCGACCTTGCCTTCTTGCGCCTCCCGCTCGCCCACCACCAGCATGTAGGGGATTTTCGAGAGTTGGGCATCGCGGATCTTCTTCTGCATCCGCTCATTGGAGGTGTCGATGTCCACCCTAAGCCCCGCGGTGCCATTGACCACCGGCGCCTGGAACAGGGCGTCCAGCACCTTCTGGGCGTAATCGCCCACCTTTTCCGAGATCGGGATCACCCGCGCCTGGATCGGCGCCAGCCAGACCGGAAACGCCCCGGCATAATGCTCGATCAGGAAGGCGGTGAAGCGTTCATGGGTGCCCAAGGGCGCGCGGTGAATGACATAGACCGGATGGTCCGCCCCGTCTTCGCCGATATATTTCAGGTCGAAGGTCTGGGTCGCCAGGAAGTCCAGCTGGTTGGTGGAGATGGTGTATTCCGTGCCGATCGCCGACTTGATCATGAAGTCGATCTTGGGACCGTAGAAGGCGGCTTCGCCCTTGGCCTCGACATACTTCAGGCCGGATTCGTCCATCGCCTGGCGGATGATGGCCAGCGCATCCAGCCACTTCTGCGGCTCGTCGACATATTTGTCGAGCTTGCCCAGGTCGGGCAGCGACAGCCGCATGTAATAGTCCTTGATGTCCATCAGGTCGTAATAGCGGGCATGCAGCTTCATCACCCGGATGAACTCGTCCTTGGCCTGGTCATAGCGGCAATAGATGTGGGCGTCGTTCATGCAGAAGCCGCGCACCCGCATCAGGCCGGTCAACCCGCCTGACGCCTCGTAGCGATAGTCCTGGCCATATTCCGCCAGCCGGATCGGCAGTTCGCGATAGGAATGCCGGGTCGCCCCATAGATCAGGTGATGATGCGGGCAGTTCATCGGCCGCAGGTAATAATTCTCGCCATCGATATCGAGCGGCGCATACATCGTATCGGCGTAATAGGGCAGGTGGCGGGAGCGGTAGTAGAGCGCTTCCTTGGTGATGTGCGGCGTGGCCACGCGCTTGTAGCCATCCTTGCGTTCTTCATTCAGGGCCAGGAATTCCAGTTCCTGGCGGATGACCATGCCGTTGGGCATCCACAGCGGCAGCCCGGCGCCCACATCGGGCGAGAAGGTGAAAAGCTCAAGCTCGCGGCCGAGGCGGCGATGGTCGCGCTTCTCGGCCTCTTCCAGCCGGTGGAGATATTCCTCCAGTTCCTTCTTGTCGCGCCAGGCGGTGCCATAGATGCGCTGGAGCTGGGCGTTCCTGGAATCGCCGCGCCAATAGGCGCCGGCGATCTTGGTCAGCTTGAATGCATCGCCGATCTCGGCGGTGGTGCGGAAATGCGGGCCGCGGCACAGGTCATGCCAGTCGCCATGCCAGTAGATCGAGACGTCTTCATTGGCGGGAATGCTCTGGATCAGTTCGGCCTTGTAGGTCTCCCCGATACCCTTGAAATGCTCCACTGCCTGGTCGCGCGGCCAAACCTCGCGGCGGGTGGGAAGTCCCGCCTTGATGATCTTGCGCATCTCCTCTTCGATTTTGGGCAGGTCCTCCGGCGTGAACGGCTCGCTGCGGGCGAAGTCGTAATAGAAGCCGTCATCGATGGCCGGGCCGATGGTGACCTGGGTGCCGGGATAAAGCGCCTGCACCGCCATGGCCAGCACATGGGCCATGTCGTGGCGGATCAGCTCCAGCGCCTCGGGATCCTTTTTGGTGATGATGCGGATCTGGGCGTCCTGCTCGATGGGGCGGAACAGGTCCCATTCCTTGCCGTCGATCATGATGATCAGCGCTGCCTTGGCCAGGCCGGGGCCGATGGCGGCGGCGATTTCGGCACCCGTCACGCCCCGGGTAAAGGTCATGGCCTTGCCGTCGGGCAGGGTCATGGTCACCTGGTCGGGGGCTGCGGACACGGGAATTCTCCTTGGAAATCAGTGGGAGCGGACCTTTGGCCCCTCCCGCTGCGCCCGTCAAGTGGCCGGCACCGGGGTCAAATTATGACAATCGTAGTAGCTATTGCGGCGGCGCCCGGACAGGCAGATAATTCGCATGTGGGAAGGGCAAAACGGAGAGAGAGATGAAAACAGTCGTGATCGCGTTGGCGGGCCTCGTTTGTGCCACGGTCCCCGCTTTGGCCGCCCAAGTCTGCATCGACAGCCGCAATGTGGTGTCCAGCAAATCCACCGACGGCAAGACCATGGTGTTCAAGATGAAGGATGGCACCACCCTGGTGAACCACCTGCAGGGTTCCTGTCCGGACCTGAAATTCAATGGCTTTGCCTGGGACCTGCGCTCCGGCGACACCATGGTGTGTGAGAATGCGCAGAGCCTGAGGGTGCTGCAGTCCATGCAGATCTGCACCCTGGGCAAGTTCGACGCCCCGAAGATGGAAAAGCACGCCGCGAACTAGGCGGTATACGCGAAAAGCAAAAGGCCCGGCCATCGCCGGGCCTTTTTTGTTTGCGTTCGGGGGCGATTGTTTGCTGTTATCGGACGGGTCCTGTCGACATTGCCGGTGGTGAGAAGCTCATCGGGCACATAAGCTTTTGTCGTGGGGGGTGACCATGTTCCGCCACTATCTCGTGACCGCACTGCGCAACATCGTCCGGCACAAGCTCTACAGCTTCATCAATATCGC
>DATAWO010000082.1:0-3919 GCA_036267165.1 Rhizomicrobium sp.
CCCCGTTCGCGCGACCGCTTCACATCCACCCGGTAGAAGCGCTCGGTCAGCCGGGGGATGGCGTTGGGGGCAATGCCTTCGCCGTCGTCACGCACCGCGACCACGACCTGGGCATCATGCTGGCTGAGCGCGATCTGGACCTTGCCGTTTTCCCGGCCGTATTTGATCGCATTGTGGACCAGGTTCTGGAACAGCTGCACCAGCTCGTCATGGTCCCCGATCACCGGCGGCAGGCCGGGCTGGCTTTCCACCGTGACCGTGATGCCGTCCTGCGCCGCCAGGGGCTTGAGCGCCGCCGCGGCCTGGCGCACCACGCCTTCCAGCCCGATGCGGCCTTCCGGCTTCACATGCTCGTTCATCTCGATGCGGGTCAGCGACAGCAGATCGTCGATCAGCCGGCGCATGCGCGCGGCCTCCACCGCCATGATGTCGAGGAACTGGTCGCGCGCCACCGCATCATCCTTGGCATGGCCGCGCAAGGTCTCGATGAACCCCGATACCGCCGCCAGCGGCGTGCGCAGCTCATGGCTGGCATTGGCGATGAAGTCGGCGCGCATCTGTTCGCTGCGGCGGACCACGGTGAGATCATGAAGCAGCAGCGCGGTGATGGGCGGGGTGACACTGATGCGCGCGGCATAGGCCTGGAAATGGCGCTCGATCGGAACCGGCAGGCTGAACGGCACGTTGGTGGCGAAACCTTGTCCCGCTTCGGCGATCGCCGCCAGCACATCGGGATTGCGCAGCACCGAGGAGGCGCGCTTGCGGTCCAGGCCCGGCCCCAGCACATCGCGCATGGAATAGTTGACGAACAGCACCCGCTCGTCATCGTCCAGCAGCATCACGGGGATGGGGAGCTGGTCCAGCAGCACCCGGGTCATCGGTGGCAGCGCCGCCACAGGATCATCGGCCTTCTCCTCCGCAGGCCGAATCGGTTCCTGGAAGGTGACGAACTGCGCGATCAGGAGGGCGGCCAGCGCCAGGGCAATCAGGGCCCAGAACAGTCCTGGACCGGCAAACAGCACCGCGGTTCCGCCCGCAATCATGCCGATCACAAGAGGCCAGGCGGCGGGACGCAGGCGAAGTACCGATTCCACCATCGTCACATCATAGCCTCGATTGCGACGATTCGATAAAGCGATGAAAGACTTACGATGACGAAACTTTGTCAGTATACTGATATGTGCGACGGTCCGGTTTCGGATGTCACGCCACGGTTATACAACCATTGCGTGTGCTTTGCCAGTTTTAACCCCTGTTGAAAAATTCCATGCGACAGTCGAGAGGGGACTGGAGTTGACGCAAGAAACGCGGCGAGTCTACGGGTAAGCGGGCTTGGGACAATCATACATGACACAGGTAATCCTTGCGGAAGACGAAGCCCAGTTGCGCGGGCTGATCGCCGAAATGCTCTCCAGCAAGGGCGTTCAGGTCTCGGAAGCCGCCGACGGGCTGGAAGCGCTCAAGCTGCTTCGGGCCAATCCCGGCGTGGCACTGCTGCTCTCCGATATCGTGATGCCCAACATGAACGGCTATGAGCTGGTGGAAGCGTCGCTGAAGATGCGCCCCGAGCTGAAAGTGCTGATGATGACGGCCTATCCCACCGACCGGCCGCCGCCGGCGGCGCTGAAGGCGCGCGAGATCCGCACCCTGATCAAGCCGTTCGACCCCGACCGGATGTGCGATCTGGTGGTGGACATGCTGGCGCGGCCTTAATCCGGCGGCATTTCAATCGAGCTTGGCACGGCCGCGCTTTATCTCGGCGCGATGCTTCTTGCCTTCCAGTCTTTTGCGCCTGCTGGCCTTGGGCACCTTGGTGGGACGCCGCGCTTTTTTGGGCGTGGCCGCGCGGCGGATGATCTCCACCAGCCGGGCGCGCGCATCGGCGCGGTTCTTTTCCTGCTCGCGGAAGCGCTGGGCGGTGATCACCAGCACACCGTCGCGGGTGACAGACGGCGCGCCAAGAAGCGCGCTGCGCGCCGTTTCCGTCAGGCTCGCGGAATTGCGCACGTCAAAGCGCAGCTGCACGGCGCTGGAGACCTTGTTGACATTCTGCCCGCCCGGACCGGAGCTGCGGATGAACCGCTCTTCCAATTCGTGATCCGCGATGGTGATGACGCGGTTGACGATCAGGTCCTTCACGTCTCGAACACCTTGCGCAGATCCTGCTTCATTAGCTTGCCGCCTTCATTGCGTGGCAGCGCCGCGTCGGACACCGCAACGCGCACCGGCACCTTGAAAGCCGCCAGCCGGGCGCCGACAAAATCCTGAAGTTCGCCCTCGCTCACCCTGGTGCCGGGCCGCGCCTGCACCAGCGCCGCCGGGATCTCGCCCAGCAGGGGATGCGGCAGGCCGATCAGGGCCGCATCGGCCACCGCGGGATGCTGGACCAGGACATTTTCCACTTCGATGCAATAGATGTTCTCGCCGCCGCGGATCAGCATGTCAGCCTCGCGGTCCAGGATGGTGCAGAAGCCTTCCTCGTCCAGCATGGCGAGATCGCCGGTCCTGAGCCAGCCATCGCGGAAGGTTTCAGACGTGGCGCCGGGCCTGTTCCAATAGCCTTTCACGATATTGGGGCCGAAAGCCCAAAGCTCGCCAGGCACGCCGGCCGGAAGTTCTTTTTCGCCTTCCATCACCTTGAGGCCGCAGACCGGCAGGGCCGGCCCGCAACTGGACGGCCGGTGGAGATAGTCCTGGCCGGAATGGCTGGTGCAGGTGGCCGAGGTTTCGGTCATGCCCCAGCCCTGCCCCGGCATCGCGCCCAGCTTGTCGCGGATTCGATTCGGCAGTGACAAAGGCGATGGCGCGCCGCCAAAGGTGACCAGTTCCAGCGACGACAGGTCATGGTCTTGCGCCCTGTCGAGCAGCGACAGCGCCACGGCGGGAACCCCACCCGTCACCGTCACCTTTTCCCGTTCGATCAGCCTACAGGCCTCATCGGCATCGAACTTGCGCATCAGGACCAGTTTGCCGCCGGCCGCCATGTTGGGCAGCAGGACCGCGAGGCTGCCGGTGACATGGAAGAACGGAACGGCCAGCAGGGTCACACGCTGGCGCGCCGGCGCAGACGGCGCCTCGCCCCGGCGCAACGCATTGCGCGCGCTTGAGAACGGCATGGCGAAAATATTGGTGGTCAGGGCGCGATGGGTGCCCAGCGCGCCCTTGGGCGCGCCGGTGGTGCCGGAGGTGTAGAAGATGGTGGCGTCGTCTTCCGGCGACAGCATCACATCGGGCATGGGGCGGTCGGGCAGAGCGTGCCAGTGCGCGGGCGCCCCGATCACATCCTCCAGCACAGTGACGGCGGCAGGCGGGTTGGCGGCGCGGGTGACAAACACGCGTTCGACCGAGGGCGGCAGGTCTTTGAGCCGCGCCAGCCTTTCGGCATCGGCGAAGACGAACCGCGCGCCGCAATCCAGGATGGCATAGGCGAGTTCGGTGCCGGTCCACCAGGCATTGAGCGGAACGGCGATGGCGCCCGCCAGCAGCGCGCCCATGAAGACCACGGGCCATTCCGGCAGGTTGCGCATCACCAGCGCCACGCGGTCGCCCTTTTTCACCCCGCTTTCGGCGAGCAGGGCGGCCACTTTCAGGGCGGCGCGGGCAAAACCGTCATAGCTGACGCGCGCCTCGCCATGGACCAGGAATTCGCGGGTCCCGAAAGCGCGGGCGCGGGCAAAGGCCTCGGCCGCCGTGGCGGGCACATGCTTCCATACCCGCATCGCCACGCCGCGCACGACCGTCTCCACGGTTTCAAAAGGCTCTCCCGGCGCGGTCAGGCGCGCATGCGCTTCGGCCAGGGACAGCGCGGGCCAAGGTTTGTCATTCATCGCGGCATGAGTATAACCCGGAGCATGGGCATCATGGCGGGTTTTTCGGAAGAACGGCTGGCGCGCATTCCGCGCCTGCTGGAAAAACATAT
>DATAWO010000083.1:0-17614 GCA_036267165.1 Rhizomicrobium sp.
GCGATCAAGCATCCGCTCAAGATGCTGCCGATCCTGCTGCGTGGGGTGAAGACCGAAGGTCCGATGGCGCCGGAAATCGACCTGTCAAAGCAGCGTCCGGCGGAGTTCGTCTTCTCGCGTCATGTCGAGAAGAAGATGTCAGATATCCGCGCCGGCAATTCCAACACCACAGAGATCGAGGCAGCGGAGTAGTTCCGCGAAGGCCCTGTTCGAGGCGCGTGCGGTGCGGATCAGCGCCGGCACCTGACCCGGTTTTCTCAGCAGCGAGCCCAGCACGCGGCCCAGCGCGATGCCACCGTCCGGTCTCATCGCCACCAGCGCTGCCGGCGGCAGCACATGGGAGGCGTCGTCGGAAATCACCCGCAAGCCCGCCAGCGGCAGGTTGCGGGACGCGGCAAAGCGGGCGGCGACCTGGCTTTCCATGTCCACCGCCAAGGCGCCAGTGGTGGCGTAGAGGCCGGACTTTGTTTCGGGCTTTTCGATAATCACGTCGCTGCCGAAGAGCTGGCCCTGGTGGGCGCCAGAAACTTTTGAAGTCAGGCGCGACAGCAGCCTGACCCGCCAGGTCTCATGGCAATCCCAGGTTTCTGCCCCCGTCAGTATCTGGTCGGCGATCACCACCTCGCCCACTTTCAGATGCGGCGACAAGGCGCCTGCCAGACCAATGGAGATCACGCCGCGGATGTCGCCATGCAGGGCATTGAGTTTTGCGGCCAGCGACACGGCGTCACCGCCGCCGGCCACCGCCACCACACCGGCGACGCCGACGATCTCGGCCTCTTTCGCCAAGCCTGTTACGGCGAGGATGGTCATGGGCTCACCCGTTTCACGTCCGGATGTCTGCCGGCTTCGCGCTGGGCCAGAACGCCCGCATCCACTAGATCATATAGACGGGAGAACAGAAGAATATCATCGACAGCTTTGCGCTCCAGGATATCCCCGACAATGCGCGCCATCGGTTGCCAATCAGAGGTTACCAAAGACACGATTTCCTCGTCATAAAATGACAGGGGAACGGATGCCAGTGTCAAAGCGCCGTCCACCACGCGCAGTTCGCTATTGTCGGCACGAAGCGCTTCCCATAAAGCGAGGCCATCGGAACGAATATCCGCATTGACCTCACGCACTGTACCAGGCAATCCAAGCGAAAGAATTTGGCTGACGGAAATCTCGCCAGTCGTCCGGAAAAACTCTCCGCCCAGGTCCCTCGCATCGGTTGTATCGATCATCTGCGTGGGCAGACCATCCAGCCGCCGCAGATATTCCAGAAAGCCGCAATATTCACGCGCAGATCGCTTGGATACCCATGCGATCCGTGACGTTTCTTGCTCGAATACAGCGGGCCAGAAGGTCTGTTCGTCATCAGTGATATCGGGGTTGTCGTATCCCAGATGATCCGAAATCCATGTCCGCCGCATGGCCGGCTCCAAGGGGTTTATCGGGCCACAACTCAGATCATCAGAAAACCTGGCAACCGATGCGTCCTGTCCGGCCAAAATCTTACGGACATCGACCGCTGCCGAATAGCTGAAGACAATGTGGAGTTCCAAACGATCTCCGTTGGCCGCTAGAGTCCGAATTCCACGCGCCGCGAGTTTCCGGTCTTGAGATTGCGGTAGCGCGCCAGCGCCCAGAGCGGGAAGAATTTCGGATAGCCGTGATAGTTGAGATAGAACACACGCGGGAAGCCGCCGCCGGTGTAATGCGGCTGGCTCCACAGCCCGTCAGCTTCCTGCGTCGCTTTCAGATAATGAATGCCCCGCGCCACCGAAGGGCTATCCACCTGCCCCGCCGCCATCAGGCCCAACAGCGCCCAGGCGGTCTGTGACGCGGTCGAGGGCGCGGATGAATAGCCTTTGTAATCCAGCCTGTAGCTGTCGCAGCTTTCTCCCCAACCGCCATCCGGATTCTGGATCGCCACCAGCCAGTCCGCAGCCTTGGCCATGGTGGGATGATCGGGCTTGAGGCCGGCGCCATTGAGCCCCGCCAGCGCCGACCAGGTGCCATAGATGTAATTGACGCCCCAGCGGCCCCACCAGGAGCCATCCTGGCGCTGGGTACGGATCAGATAATCCACGCCCGCCTTCAGCCGCGGATCGCCGGGGGCCGCGCCCAGTTGCGCCAGCATGCCGACGCAGCGCCCCGAAACATCCTCGGTGGGCGGATCCAGCAGCGCGCCATGATCGGCGAAGGGAATATTGTTCAGATAATAATAGCTGTTGTCGGCGTTGAAGGCGCCCCAGCCGCCATCGCGGCACTGCAACCCTTCCACCCATTCCGCCCCACGGGCGATTGCCTCTTTGTACTCAGCCCGCTGAGCGGCACGGTCCATCGCCATCACCACCACCGCGGTGTCATCCAGGTCTGGGTAATAATCATTGCGGTACTGGAAGGCCCAGCCGCCGGGGCGGACATCGGGCTTTTCCCCGGCCCAGTCGCCCTTCACATCCAGCACCTGCAGCGGCTTCAGCCATTCCAGCCCGCGCGCCACCGCGGCACAGGCCGCGTCATCGCGGGTCTCCAGCAGGGCATGCGCCACCAGCGCGGTATCCCACACCGGGGAGACGCAAGGCTGGCAATAGGCTTCGTCGTCCTTGATGATCAGCAGATTGTCGACCGATTTGCGGGCAATGGCGCGGTCCGGATGTTCCGGCGGATAACCCAGCAGGTCGTACATCATCACGCTGTTGGCCATGGCGGGATAGATCGCGCCCAGCCCCTCCTCGCCATTCAGACGCTCGGTGGTCCAGGCGCGGCATTTTTCGATCGCCCGTTCTCGCGCGCCTTTCGGCCAGGGCACGCGTTTCAATACCCTGTCGAGTGTGGCGAAGAAGGCCGACCAGCCGGCGCTCTGATGCGGCGCGCGCGGAGTTGCGGCCGGCACGCCGGGCACGAACAGTTCATCGATGTGAATCCCGCGCGGGTTCTTCGCCAGCGGCCGGCGCGCGCAGAGCACGAGAAGCGGCACAATCACGGTGCGCGCCCAATAGCTCATCTTGGACAGATGCACCGGGAACCAGCGCGGCAACAGGATCAGCTCCGGCGGCACGGTCGGAATATTCGACCAGCTGGTCTGGCCGTAAAGCGCCAGCAGGATGCGGGTGAAGACATTGGTCTTGATGGCGCCCCCGCGTTTGCGGACTTCCTCGCGCGCGCGGGTCATGTGTGGCGCATCGATGTCATCACCGATCATCTTCAGCGCGAAATAGGCCTTCACCGTCGCGGAGATATCGAAGGCGCCGTCATGATAAAGCGGCCAGCCGCCATGCGCGCCCTGGATGCGGCGCAGATAGACGCCGACCTTCATTTCCAGCCCCAGATTCGGCGTCTCGCCCAGATAGTGCACCAGAAGCACATATTCGGCGGGGATGGTGGCGTCGGCCTCCAGCTCATAGACCCAGTGCCCGTCCGGCTTCTGGTCGCGCAGGATCGCGTCGGTGGCGGCGCGGATCACGCCTTCGACGTCCTGCAAGGGCGGGGCGGCAAATTCCCCGGGGATGAACTGGTTCATGATGACGCCACTATAAAGACAGATGCTTCAGGGCCAAAGCCGCCGCACTTTCCCCCGAGCGCAGGGCACCCTCGATGGTTGCGGGCAGGCCGGTCTGGACCCAGTCGCCGGCCAGGAACAGGTTGCGCCAGCCGGTCTGGGCCGGCGGGCGCTTGGCGTCCTGTTCCGGGGTGGCGGCGAAGGTGGCGCGCTTTTCCTTGACGATCTGCCAAGCGGGCATCGGCGCGGTGATCTCCAGCGCCTGGGCGACATCAGCCCAGATGATTCGGGCCAGCTCTTCCCGGTCCTTGTCCACGATGGCATCGGCGCCCGACACCGTGACGGAGATGCGGTCAGGAAAGGTGAAAATCCACTCCGCCGTGCCGCCGATCACCCCCAGCATGGCTGGCGCTCCCGCAGGCGCGTCCATGCGGAAATGGGCGTTGACGATGGCGCGGAAATCATCGGGCGCGGCAATATCGGGGACAAGGTCGGCCGCCGCCCAGGGCGGCACCGCCAGGATCACCGCATCCCGCGCATTCACCGGCAAGGTGGCGTCACCGGTCTCCACCGCCAGGACCGAACGCTCATCATGGGGCAGGCCCCGCACCCGCACGCCCAGGCGAAGGGCAGCGCCCTTGCTGTCCAGAAATTTGAGCGCCGGATCGATGAAAGCCGCCGCCAGGCTGGGATGGGCGATGCGCGGGCGATAGTAACGGCCGCCTTTCGCCAGGGTCTCGCGCAGCACCGTGCCCGCCAGCGCCGCGGATGATTCTTCCGGTGCGGTGTTCAGCACCGCCAGCAGGAAGGGATGCATCAGCCGCCGCCACAGGGCTCCGCGCTCTTTCACGATGTCGCCGATGCGGGCCTTTTTGTCGGCCCACAAGAGCGGGGCATATTGGGCATAGTCTCCGGCTGTTGTGCCGGGCACGCGCCGTCCTGCACGGCCCATCCAGAGGGGCAGCGCGCCTTCATTGGGCCTGAGCCACCAGCGTTCATTGTTCTCAAGATCGACAAAGGCGAATTCGGCGTGCGGCGGACCCACAAGACCATCCCTCGCCCCGATGCGCGCCAGATAGTCGTTGACCGCGCGATTGCCCGACAGCACCAGGTGATTGCCATTGTCGATCACCGCATCCAGCGCGGCATCGAAATAGGACCGGCAACGCCCGCCCGCCTGGCCGGCGCCTTCCAGCACCGCGACCTGGGCGCCGCGCCCGGCCAGAATGGTGGCGGCTGACAGGCCGGCAAGGCCCCCGCCGATCACGAAGACTTTTCCTTTGGGCGCGCCATGCGCGCCTGGGGCTTTGCCCGTCATTCCGCCGGGCTCATGAGAACAACCGCTTCACGAAAAAAGTCCCTGGCGCAGGACCAGCGACAGGAGCTTGCTCTTGGGCAGCGATGCACGATGGCGCGGCGGGGCGAAGCCTTGCGCCTCACTGAGGCGCAGGATTTCCGAATAGACCGCGCCCATCAGGCGTGGGGTCTTGATGCGTCCCTTGGGCCGCGCCGCCAGGATGCGGTTGGCCGCGTCATAATGGCGATGGGCGAGCGCGGCCACCTTGCGGCACACCATGTCGATTTCGGGCTTGGCGACGATCGCGGCCGGATCCATCTGGCGGCAGCAATCCATCTCTTCCAGATATTCGCGCGGCAGATAGAGCCGGCCGATGGCGGCGTCCTCGTCGACATCGCGCAGGATATTGGTGAGCTGCAGCGCCCGGCCCAGATGATGCGCCAGGTCGAAGCCAGGGCCCTCCTCCATGCCGAACACCTTGATGGAAAGCCGGCCCACCGCGCTGGCCACCCGGTCGCAGTAAAGATCAAGCGTCGCCAGGTCGGGCGCCACAATGTCTTCGGCCACATCCATGTCCATGCCGTCCAGCACGGCCAGGAAATCGTCCAGCCTGAGGCCATAATGTTTCACGGCGGGCGCCAGAAAGCGCACCTGGCCCGCGACCGTGCCTTCATAAAGCGCACGCAGATCGCGGCGCCAACCTTCCAGCCTCTCATGCCGCTCGGCGCGGGTGCCGATGCCGTCATCGGCAATGTCATCCACCTTGCGGCAGAAGGCGTAGATCGCGAACATGGCGTCGCGCTCTTCCGCCGGCATCAGCCGCATGGCGATATAGAAGGAGCTGCCGCTGGCCCTTTTCTGCACGGCGCGGGCGGCGGGGGCGCCGATATTCTCTGCGTTGGTCATCTTTATCTCGGGCGTCTGAGGCGCATCAGGGCGAAGGCGGGAAAACGTTTCACAAACAGGGCCGCCACGTCCATCTTCGAGTGATGCACGCTTTGCGACAGCGGATCGCGGTTGATCAGCATGGTGTTGAGGTCATCGGCCAGGGTCTGGATCAGATCCACTTCCAGCGCCAGCCGTCCATCGCGGATGCCGCCGGCAAAGGGGCGCGAAACCTCCAGCAATTCGGCATTGCGGCGCGCCAGGCTGGAGATCACCTCGGCAAGCGCCGGATCGGCCTTGTCCTCGCCCAAGGCTGCCACGCCGATGCCGGCCTGGGCCAGCAGCGGTTCGGGGATATAGACCCGGTTCAGCTCGCGGTAATCCTTGGCGCAGTCCTGCAGGTGATTGATCACCTGCAGCGCCGCGCACAGTGCATCATTGGCCGGCCACAGGCTCCGGTCTTCGCCATGCACGTCCAGCACAAAACGGCCCACAGGCATGGCGCTGTAGCGGCAATAATCCATGAGGTCGCCCCAGTCGCGATAGCGCAGCCTGGTGCAGTCGCGGCGGAAGGCTTCCAGCAGGTCCAGCGCATGGACGGGAGACAGACCGCGCTCCGCCAGGATCGCCCGCAGGGCCACGCCTTCCGGCACGCTGTTGTTTTCTCCGGCCAGGCCCTGGCGCATCTGTTCCAGCAGCCGGAGCTTTTCCTCCGGCGCGGCCGTGGCGCTGTCGGCGACATCGTCGGCGGCGCGCACGAAATTGTAGAAGGCCATCACCGGCGCGCGGTTTTTGGGCGCGATCAGGAAGGAGGCGACGGGAAAATTCTCGTCGCCATGGCCCTTGCCGGACTGAAGCGCGGCGACACTGCTCATGCCTGTTCCCCGGCCTTCTCGCTATTTGCCTGGGCCCGGCCCTTCCACATGCCGCCCTTGCCCGCCCAATGCTGGAACGCCGATTCCAGGGTGAAGGCGGCATAAAAAACGCCGATCAGGGGCAACGCCAGCCCCCACAAAGGCGACAGGCGATAGAAACGCAAGATCGGCTGGAACATCACCGCCATGATGATCCAGGCGAGCCAGCCGGCCAGCTGCGAGATGCCCCAGGCGAACAGGGCCGTCATCACCGGCGCCAGATAGACCATGACAAGCCCCAGCAAGGTGCCCGCCAGCACCAGCGGCGAATAGCCGAGCTGGGCATAGGCCGTGCGCGTCACCATGTGGCGGATGTCGGAGATATGCGGATAGGGCCTGAGCGATACCGCGCGGTCAGTCAGCCCCAGCCAGACGGGGCCTTGCGCCTTCATCGCCCGGCCCAGCGCACAGTCATCAATGATGTTGTGGCGGATGGCGGCAATGCCGCCGGCTTTTTCCAGGGCGGTGCGGCGCGCCAGCATGCAGCCGCCGGCCGCAGCGGCGACTTTCGCGCGCGGATCGTTCACCGCGCCAAAGGGAAACAGCATGTCGAAGAAGAAGACGAAGGCGGGGATCAGGAAATGTTCGGCGGCGCTGCGGCAGTGCAGCCGGGCCATCAGCGAGACCAGAACGCGGCCGCCATTTTCGGCGCGCGCCACCAGCTGGCGCAGATTGTCGGTGCTGTGCGCGATATCGGCATCGGTGAACCAGAGGAATTCCGGCGCAAAGGTGGCGGCATGGTTGCTGCCCTGGCTCATCGCCCAGAGCTTGCCGGTCCAGCCCGGCGGCCGCGGACCTCCGGTCAGCACGGTGAGACGGTCGCTGCCCAAGCCCCGCGCCAGATCGGCGGTACCGTCGTCGCTGAGATCGTCCACCAGCACGATATGGAAAGGACCGGGATAATCCTGGGCCACCAGGCTGCCGATGCTTTGCTGGATCACATCGGCCTCGTTGCGGGCCGGCACCACCGCCACCACGGACGGCCATGCGGCAGGCTCGCGGACCGGCGCGGTGTCGCGCTCGCGCAGCAGCCAGAAGCCGCGATGCAGCAGGAACAGGTACAGCCATACCGCCAGCGGCACAAAGCCGAACAGGATGCCCGCGATCATTGCAGATACCCGTTCTCGCGAAACCAGGTCAGCGCATCCTTCAGGCCTTCCTTGTAGGGCCGTGCGGCATAGCCCAGATCGCGTTTGGCCTTTTCCGACGAGAAGAACATGCGGTAGCGCGACATGTTCAGCGCATCGACGGTGAGGAACGGCTCCTTGCCGGTGAGGCGCGCAAAAGCCTCCGCGCCCCAGGCAAACGGATAAAGCGGGCCGCGCGGGATCTTGAAGGTGGGCGCACGGCGGCCCGAGAAGAAGGCGATGTCGCCCAGCATGTCCTTGAGCGCCACATCGGCGCCGCCCAGAATGTAATTCTCGCCGATCTTGCCGTGGTCCAGCGCCAGGAGATGGCCCCGCGCGACATCGTCCACATGCACCAGATTGAGGCCGGTATCGACAAAGGCCGGCATGCGGCCGGACGCCGCTTCCACGATCACCCGGCCGGTGGGCGTGGGCTTGATGTCACGCGGACCGATGGGGGTGGAGGGCGCCACGATCACCGCGGGCAACCCCTCTTCCCGGATCAGCCGTTCGACTTCGCGTTCGGCCATCAGTTTGCTGCGCTTGTAGCTGCCGATGACGGTCTGGGGGGTATGGCGGGAGGTTTCATCCACCGCATGCGCGCCCGGCTTCAGGGCGGCGACCGAGGAGGTATAGACCACCCGTTCCACGCCCACCTTCAGCGCCGCTTTCATGGTGGCCTGCGCGCCCTTGAAATTGTTGCGCTCGATCTCGCCCGGGTCGCGCGCCCACAACCGGTAATCGGCGGCGACGTGGAACAGGTAGCGCGCGCCCTTCAGGGCGGCGGTCATGGTCTCTTCATCGCGCATGTCGCCCGTGACCGGCTCGCAATGGAGCTTGGCGATATTGAGCCGCGAGGCGCTGGCACGCATCAGCACCCGCACATCCAGCCCGCGCGCGATCAGGGCGCGCGCCACCGCGGAACCCACGAAGCCGGACGCTCCCGTGACAAGGGCGACGTCAGACATGGGGCGCCTCGACATCGCTGAAGGCACGATGGCCCTCTACTGACTGCCAATAAACCAACGCCGGCACGCCCAGCACGATCTCTCGCGCCCGCTTGAGCAGCGACACCGCAACGCCCATTTCCGCCGGCAGGCCGAACAGGGGCGCCAGCATGGCATAGCCCCATTCCTGCACCCCGACGGCAGCCGGCACCGGCGCGGCGATACTGCGCAGGGTGCAAAGCAGGGCTTCCAGCGCCACCGCATTCAGCAGCGCGATATGGCCACCGACCAGCCGGAAGGAAATGAACGTGCCCACGCCGCCGCCGATCCAGGCCAGCAGATGAAACGCCGAAGACACCGCCAGGCGGGAACGGGAATCGTAAAGCTCCTCGATCGCCGCGCGGAACGACACGCCTTCTTTCACTTGCGGGAAAAAGCGGGCGGCGACCCTTTCGGCAAAGCTCGCGCCTTTCTTCTGCAGGAAGATCAGCAGCGCAATGCCCGGCACCGCCAGGAGCAAAACCGCCAGCATGCCTTCGGTCACCGGACCCGATCCCTGCAGGTGACGGAACTGGGTAAAGCCAATACCCAGGCCGAAAGCCAGGAACGCGACCTGCGCCATCGCCTCGGTGGTGGCGTCGGCGGCGACGGAAGCGGCGGCGTAAGGACCGCGCATGCCCTTGAGGATCATCAGCCGGGCGGCCGCGACCATGCCGCCCACCGGCGAGAAGGGCGAGATTTCCGCAATCGAATCCCGCACCAGCCGGGCGATATAGAAATCCGGCACGGCGCCGCGCTCGGCCGCCGGCAGCAGGAAATACCAGGCAAAAGCCAGGCTGATGAAGACAACCAGCGCATAGAGGCAGAGCAGCGCCAGGCCGCCAAAACCGGCGCGCGCAACGCTCGCCGCCACCGCGTCAAAGCCGATGGACCAGACCAGATAAATGGCAGCGATCAGGCCGGCCAGCAGCGCCACGGCTACGCCTATCTTGGGCGCCCACTTCATCACGCCGGCAGGGGCTTGGCGCGGAAGCTCCACAGGCGCATGGCGCCCAGCGCGGTTTCCGCCAGCTGCGGCAGGAAGCTGGGGCGCAGCAATTCCTTGTCGAACATGCCCATGCGGCGGCGGTTTTCGGAATAGCAGTCTTCCAGGAAGCGGCGGAAGGTGAAGCCGTCCAGGAACACGCTCGCCTGGGTGGCGGAGAATTCCTTGCCGTCGTTCAGCTCCTTGCCGCGCTTGGCGGTGCCGACCATGCGGCCCAGAGCACGCATGTAATAGCGCAAGTCGGTCAGCGGCAGCAGCACGCGCGACAGAAAACCTTTCTGCGCCTGGTTGTAGGCCATCCAGTTGACGAAGAAGACGATGTGACGGGTTTCTTCGTACATCAGGGTCTCGAAGATGTTGAACATCTCCTTGGGCAGGAATTGCGACTGCATGGCGATCTTGAAGACGCCAAAGCCCAAGAAGCTGTCCATGCACTCGCCGAAGCCGAAATCCTTGAAGCGGGTCTCGACATTGTCGCTGACATCCTCCAGCGGGCGCTCGGCGGCGTCGATGCCGTATTTCTCGATCATCACCCGGATCAGCTTGGCATGGCGGGCTTCCTCGAAGCCCTGCAACGCCACCGCTTCCTTCATCACCGGATCCTTCACGGTCTTGACGAACTCCGCCACGATCGCGCCCGCGCGGCGCTCGGTATAAAAGACCTCTTCCCAGAAAGGCACGGATTTCAGGCGCTGCAGCGCGGCCTCGTCCAGGTTCGGCCAGGGCAGCGTGTCCGGGTCGAACTCCGTATAGGTCTGGATGAAATGGCGGCAGAAGGTGTCGCGATGTTCGGGCGAGCCGATCTTCATGACGCAGCCTGATTTTTCGGACCGATGAACTTCAGCGCAAGCCGCGCCATGAAGGGCACAAAGCGCGGCCGTTTCAGGCGCTTGTCATAGGGCGCGAGCCGGCGGTCATTCTCGGCCACGCAGATGGCGATCAACTCGCCGACGTCGATGTCCGAGCCCAGCTGCTCGGCGCCGGTGACGGTGAAATTGTTGTCCTGCTGGCCATTGGAGACATCCGAGGCGATGCCCAGGCGTTCATAGATCAGGAACAGCCAGACCGCGAGCACCTTGCATTCGAACCAGGGCCGGCGCCGCCAGGCCATGTTGCGGCGATGCCAGGCGACCCAGTTCACGAAGAACAGGATATGGCGGGCTTCCTCATTCACCACCGGATCGAAGGTCTGGATCAGTTCCGGCGGGAAATAGCCGGTGTCCTTGGCCGCCTTGAACAGGCCGAAGGCAAAGAAGCTGTCGATGCATTCGCTGTAGCCGGTGACCATGAAGGCCCATTCCGGATCCTTGGGCCGTTCATAGACCGGCTCGGGCGCCAGCTTGATGCCATAGGCTTCGACCAGATTGGCCAGCACATGGCGGTGGCGGCGTTCCTCAAAGCCGTTGAGCTCGATCGCCTTGCGCAGCAAGGGATCACGTATGCTTTCGGCATAGGTGCAGACATTGAGGCCGGCGCGGTTCTCGGTCTGGACCGCTATGTCCCAGATCGGCAGGGCGGTGATGCGTTTCTCCGCCTCCTCGCCCAGCTTGGGCCAATCCAGCACCGCGGGCTTGTAGGGATCGTGGGTATCCAGCAGCGTCTTGCAGAACAGCCGCTTGTGCTCATCCGAGCCGAAGCGGATCGGGCCATCACCGGGCCACGCGCCGGTATCGCGCGTCAGGTCGGGCGGAATGGCGAAAGCCGGGCTACTCATCAAAAAGCCTGCTCACGGATGCTCCTGTTTCGCTATTGCAATACCCCTTTGGCCGGGGCAATTGAACCAAAAACTCTCTGGCTAAGCCATTGATTTTATTGGGTGGGAAAGTCGCTAAAGCCGCCCATCCGGATCCCTTTGGCGGCAATCAGGCCCGGCAGCCCGGGATCGGTCAGCGCCGCCAGCTCCTCGCAATATAGATAGCCTGGCGCGGAACCAGGATAGGGACCGGTGGCGGGATGGGTGTAAATCTCGCTCAGCCCTTCCGGAAGATGCTCGATCAGGCCAGCCAGCCGCGCCGAAGTCATCGCGCCCGACCAGGCCAGGCCGAAGACGTGATCGGGTGCGGCGATGCCGGCGCGGCGGAAGCGGCTTTTCAACCGGCGCGCGAAGGGCGTGGTCAGCGCCACCACGCCGGAGGCCTTTCGCTTCTCGATCCGCCCCAGCACGGCCTGCGGTTCCAGCGGCACGCGCGCGCCCCGCACGCCATGTTTCTTCCCCAACTCCACAACAAGCGCGGCGATGGTGGGATGCAGATGGAAATGCTTGTGGGCATTGACGTGATCGAGCTTCAGCCCCGTCGCATCAAAGGCCGCGAACTGGGCCTCGATCTCGGCCCTCAGCTGGGCGCGCACTTTTGGCAGGAAGAACATGGCCGCGCCGGCGCGCGCCATCTGGTTGCGGAAGTTGCCACTTTTGTCGACCAGATCGGACACCGCGGCCGCCGGCAGCATCGGCCGCCCCTCCACCAGCACCAGATGCAGGCCCACGCGCAGGGATGGCATGGCGCGGGCGCGCTGGACGGCGTCGTTGGCGGCGTGTCCCGCCACCATCAAACTGGCGGCAGACAGGATGCCGTCGCGATGGGCGCGTTCCACGCCCCGGTTGACTTCGACGGCGGCGCCGAAATCATCCGCCGTGACGATGAGATTCCGCAAATCAGGAAACGATCATGTCTTCGCGGTTCTTGAGGAACTGGAAGAACTCCACGCCTTCCCTGAGACGGCGCACCAGCATGTCGCGCGAGGTCAGCATTTCCTTCAGGATCTCCGCGATCTTGGAGGGGCGGAAGTAGAACTTCTTGTAGAAATCCTCGACCGAATCGAAGATTTCGGTATGGCCCAGATGCGGATAGTTGAGCGGCGCGATCTGGGTGCCGTCTTCCGTCAGCAGGTCCACGTCGGAGGCAAACCAGCCATTCTCCTTGGCCTGCTTGTAGAGGAAGGTGCCCGGATAGGGCGCGGCCAGCGACACCTGGATGGTGTGCGGGTTCACTTCCTTGGCGAATTTCAGGGTTTCCTGGATGGTCTCGCGGGTCTCGCCCGGCAGGCCCAGGATGAAAGTGCCGTGCACCACGATGCCCAGTTCGCGGCAGTCGCGCGAGAAGCGCCTGGCGACGTCGACCAAAAGGCCCTTCTTGATGTTGTGCAGGATCTGCTGGTTGCCGGATTCATAGCCGACCAGCAGCAGGCGAAGGCCATTGGCCTTCATCACTTCCAGGGTCTTGCGCGGCACATTGGCCTTGGCATTGCACGACCATACCACATTCAGCGGACCCAGCGCCTTGGCCAGTTCTTCCACCCGGTCGTGATTGTCGGTCAGGGTGTCGTCGTCGAAGAAGATTTCCTTCACTTCCGGGAAATTCTCTTTCACATACTTGACGTCCTGCACCACGCGGTCGATCGACATGAAGCGGTATTTGTGGCCGCCAATGGTCTGCGGCCACAGGCAGAAGGTGCAGCGCGACTTGCAGCCGCGGCCGGTGTACCAGGACATATAGGGATGCAGCAGATAGCCGCCGAAATACTTCTTTACGTCGAGCTGCTTGTAGAACGGCAGCACCGACGGCAGCTTGTCCATGTCCACCAGGATTTCGCGTTCGGGATTGGTGACGATCTGGCCGGCGGCGTCGCGGTACGTCAGGCCCTTGATGGCGGACCAGTCCGCGCCTTCAGCCAGTTCCTTGATGGTGAAGTCGTATTCATTGCGGGCGACGAAATCGAGCTCGGGACAGGCCGCCATGCTTTCGTTCGGCTCGACCGCGACCTTGGCGCCGATGAAGCCGATCTTGGCGGTGGGATTGATGGCGCGGACAAGACGCGCGGTCTTGCAGTCCGACTTGAAGCTGGGCGTGGAGGTGTGGATCACGATCAACTCATGCGCCTTCACATCTTCCTCAATGTCCTTGAAGGAGAGATTGTGCGGCGGCGCATCGATCAGGCGCGAACCCGGGACCATCGCGGCCGCCTGCGCCAGCCAGGTGGGGAACCAGAAGCTCTTCACTTCCCGCTTCATCTGGTAGCGCGCGCCGGCGCCGCCGTCATAACCGTCGAAAGACGGGGCCTGCAGAAAAAGAGATTTCATCATCGTCATACCTCGTGGCCCGGACGGGGCCGGAGACAAGTGGGAACTTTTAAAGGCTTTCAGACCTGGGACATCGCGCCCGAAGGCTCTACTGCAAAGTGCGTTCCGCGCCAATGCACGGTTTCCCCGAACAGCGAGACCACGAAGACTCCAAAGCTTAACAGGTCGCGCAGCGGCAACAGGCCATAAGGACCGGCATAGGTGCCGAAAAGTCCATCAACCCGGTACTTTAGGAACAGCCGGGCCATGAGCGTCAGCGCCAGCACGGCCAGGCTGACAGCGTTAAAATCCAGCAACAACGCCGCCATCAGGCCGAAGGCGAAGCCATGGGTGACAAAGCTGCCCAGATAACCCGCCGGATTGACCAGGCGGATGGTGCGGGTCCAGCGCAACTCGTGACGCAAAAGGTCCAGCGCGGAGCTTTCGGCCGCGGTGTGGCCCACGCCCATGGCCGGGATGGCCAGCGTATAGCCGCGCGCCCTCACCGCCCGGCCCATCTCATAATCATCGGCCAGATGATCGGCGAAGGCGGCAAAGCCGCCCACTTCGTCCAGGGTCTGACGGCGCAGCGCAATGGTGGAGCCGAAGCACGGTGCCGCCAGGCCCAGCGAGGTTCCGAGCACCGCATTGGGCAGGAAGGTGTAGGACGTTCCCATCGCCGCCAGCGCCGACCACAGCCTGTGGCCGTCATTGGCGGGCTCGCCGGTATAAAGGCAGGTGACGATGCCGACGCCGGGGCGCGCCAGTGCGGCGGTAACCTGGGAAAGCCAATTCGGCGTGACCGCGATATCGCTGTCCGACAGCACCAGCGTGTCGTGCCTGGCCTGCGGCAGCATGTTGATCAGGTTGGAAACCTTGGCGTTGGCGCCGTAAAGCGCGGCGTCCGCCACGATCGCGGTGTCAAGGTGCGGATATTTGACCTGAAGCGCGCGCACCACCGCCACCGCGGGATCGTCCTGGTCATGCACGCCGAACACGATCTGCACCTGGCCGGCATATCTTTGTGCGAAGAAGGTCTCGAGATTGCGCGACAGGTCCGGCTCGCCCAGATGCAGCGGCTTCAGGATGGTGACGTTGGGGCTATGGCAGATCGCGCTTTGCTGGCCTCGCATGAAGCGGCCAACCAGGACCGCCGCCAGCAAAGCATAGCCGGCTCCTCCGACCGCAACGGCCGCAAGCATCCAACCGATATCTATGAGCACCCAATGCATGGTCACGTTCTGGAAGCCCCACCCGCAGATACTTATTAAATCCCGATATTCGAGGGGGGAAGGGGTAATCGGTGACATTTTGCGACAATTAGAAAAATTACCGTGTGTTTCTACAAGTCCCTGAAACCACGCAGTTTAATTATGACAATCCGTCATTTCGGCAATTTTCTTTCCGGCCTGACAGCCGCCAACCGCCTCCTATAGGGTGAGACCCATGGTCACAATGCAGGAAAAGGCGGGCGTCCGGCAGGCCTTGGCAGCCGCCAGCAGCGCCCTGCAGGCAGGGGACGCAGGCGGCGCCGACCGGGTGCTTCAGCCGCATCTCGACGCCGGCGACCCGGCGCTGCTGCATATGGCCGGGCTGGTCCGGATGCATCAGCAGCGGTTTGCGGATGCGGCCGGCCTGTTCGCCCGGGCGCGCGCCGCCGATCCGCGCGCGGAAAAGCTTGCCTTCAGCCATGCGACCGCGCTGCAATGGCTGGAACGGCCACAAGACGCCCTCGCTGCTTTCAAGGACGCCATCCGCCTCAAGCCCGATTATGGCGAAGCCTATTTCGAGGCCGGCAATATCCTGAAACGCCTGGGCCGGCTCGACGAGGCGCAAGCCATGTTCCGCGACTGGACGCATGTTGCGCCCGCCGATGCGCAGGCGCGGCTGGAACTTGGCGGCGTGATGCTGGACCAGGGCCGGCCGCAGGATGCCGAAGTGATCTTCGCGGACGCCCTTCAGCAGCCGGCCTCGAACCAGATCCGGGGCGCGTTGCATTACAATTATGCCCTGGCGTTGACCCGTCAGCACCGGGGCGAAGAGGCGCTGGAGCATTTCGCCAGGGCCAGGGCGCTCAATCCCGGCCTGCCGCACAGCGACGCGATCCGCGCCGAGATCCTGCAGGCGTTGCGGCGCTATGACGAAGCCATCGCTCTTTCGCGCCAGCTGATTGCGCAGGACCCCGCCAATCCGGAATGGCACAAATTCCACAATGAGATTCTGTATCGCCTGGACCGGCGCGACGAGTATCTCAAATCCTATGACAGCGCGCCGAAGACAGCGCCGCTGCTGCTGTCCAGGGCTTTCTTTCTGAGCCATGAAAAGCGCGCCGGGGAAGCATTGGAAGCTTACCAGGAAGCGTCGCGGCTTTCCCCCGATGACAGGCTGGCGGCGGCGGGCGTGGCCAGTTCGCTCACCATGCTGGGACGCTATGACGAAGCCCTGGCCGCCTTCGATGCCCTGCTGGCGCGGAATAGCGAAGATGGCGAGCTTTATGGTTGCGCGGCGGAGGCAGCCCTTCTGGGCGGCGATCCCGCCAAAGCGGTCGCGCTGTGCGAACGGGCCGTGGCGATCAATCCTTACGACCAGATCGCGCTTTCCACCATGGGCACCGCCTTCCGGCTGATGGAAGATGAGCGCGACGAACAGCTCAACGGCTATGACACGCTGATCCAGAGCTTCGAACTGGAGGCGCCGGACGGCTTTTCCAGCATGGAGGATTTCAACGCCGAGCTGAATGCCTGGCTGGACGGCGTGCATCCCAAGACCCGCGAATATCTCAATCAGTCCCTGCGCGGCGGCACCCAGACGCCGGACCAGATTTTCGGCCGGGGGCATGAACTGGTGGAGAAAATCCGCGCCCGCATCGACCAGGCGGTGGAGCGCTATATCGCCGGCCTGAAAGAGGATGAAAAACATCCCTTCCTGTCGCGGCGCGCGCGCGATTTCGGTTATTCCGGTTCCTGGTCGTCACGCCTGCGCGACTGCGGCTTTCATGTGAACCATGTCCATCCCCAGGGATGGATCAGTTCCTGCTATTACGTGGCGGTGCCAAAGGCGGTCGAAGACGAGAAAGAGCGGCAGGGCTGGATCAAGTTCGGCGAGCCCACTTTCGACGTGGCGCTGAAGGAGCCCATCCGCCGCGCCATCCAGCCCCGGCCCGGACGCCTGGTGCTGTTTCCGTCCTATATATGGCACGGCACGGTGCCGTTCCGCGACGCGCAGGCGAGGACGACGATAGCATTTGATGTTGTGCCAAAAGGCTAAGACGCCCGGCGGCGGGTATGCACGGTACGCGAGGCGAGCTTGCGGGCCTTGGCCGCCGCAATCAGCGTCAGCCAGTTGGCGAACAGCCTCACCGTATTGGCGCGCCAGGCCAGAAGCGGCAGGGCGCCGGTGACGATCTCGCCATAGCGCGCCAGGTCCGGTTCATCGCGGGCCCGCAGTTCCGCCAGCCGGCTTTCGGTGGCGCGGTCGAAATAATTTTCCGGCACCAAGGGACGCTCGTCCGTCTCGCCGCGCAGGAAGCGGCCCATGTCGCGCAGATATTCCCGCCCCAAGGTGCCCGGATCATATTCGGGATGGCCTTGGAACAGCACAAAGCGGCTGTGACCCGGCGGTTCGCGGGTGAAGATGTCCACCTGGCTTCCGCTTCCGTCCTTCAAGTCGAGCCGCGACAGCACGCGGTAGCCCTTGGCCACCAGGTCGCTCTCGGCGATATCGTTCTTGCGCGAATGCGGCGACGGCACGCTCTCGCCGGTGCCGAAAAACAGCGGATCGTCCTCGACCCGCATGCTCTGATAGAGGCCGGACAGTTTCGCGGGCAGCGGCCGGCGGCCGATGCCGTCCAGC
>DATAWO010000084.1:0-5995 GCA_036267165.1 Rhizomicrobium sp.
CGCGCCAGTTCACCACCGCCAACGAGATTCACATTCCGGTGGGCCGGCCGGTGCGGCTCAGGCTGATTGGTAGCGACGTCATCCACAGTTTCTGGGTGCCGCAACTGGCGGGCAAGATGGACGCCATTCCCGGCCAGACCAATGAAACCTGGATAGAGGCCGACAGGCCTGGTACCTATCGCGGTCAATGCACGGAATATTGCGGGCTGGAACACGCGCGCATGGGCTTTCTGGTGGTGGCACAAAGCCCCGCCGAATTTCAGGCCTGGTGGTCACATCAGGTTGACGCCCCGGCCCCACCGCAGGGCGTGGCGCTTGCGGGCCAGGAAGACTTTCAGACGCATTGCGCCGGCTGCCATGCCGTGCGCGGGACCGATGCGGCGGGCGCGCTGGGCCCCGATCTCTCGCACTTGATGCAACGCACGACCATTGCGTCGGGTGTGCTGCCCAATGACGGTCCCACCCTGGCACGCTGGATTTCCGATCCCCAGAGCCTCAAGCCCGGCAGCCTGATGCCGGCGCCCGAACTGTCGGGACAGGAACTGGCGGACGTGCATGCCTATCTCAAGACACTGGATTGAGCGATGACGGTGAGTTCTTACGAACGCCAGCCTTCCGTCGCCAGGGGTGATGCGCCGGGACTGGAGCCACGGCTCCTGCGCCTGTGGGAAACCGAACGCGGTGTTCTTGGCTGGCTTTCCAGCGTCGACCACAAAGAGATCGGGCTTCGCTATATCGTCACGGCTTTCGCATTTCTGGTCGCCGGCGGCGTGGAAGCATTGATCTTCCGCCTGCAGCTGTCCTGGTCGAACCTGCATCTGCTCAGTCCGGAGCAATATGACCAGCTCTTCACCATGCATGGCATGACCATGATCTTTCTTTATGCCGGCCCGGTCCTGTCAGGCTTCAGCAATTATCTCTGGCCGCTGCTTCTAGGTGCGCGTGACATGGCGCTGCCGCGGCTGAATGCCGCCAGCTACTGGATCTATCTTTGCGCCGGGATTTTCCTCTACGCCTCCTTCGCCATTGGCTTCGGTCCCAATGCTGGCTGGTTCAATTATGTGCCGCTGGCGGCCAGGGCCTATAACAACGGTCCCAATATCGACATGTATGCGCTGGGGATGATCCTTCTGGGCATCTCCACCACGGTGGGTTCGATCAATTTCGTGGTCACCTTCCTGCGCCTGCGCGCGCCCGGCATGTCCATCAACCGGGTGCCCATCCTGGTGTGGGGCACCTTGACCGCCAGTGCCGCCAACATCTTCGCCATTCCGGCTGTCTCGCTGGCCTTCCTGCTGCTGTGGATGGACCGCAATGTCGGCACGCATTTCTTTGACGTGACGGCGGGAGGCAGCGCGCTGTTGTGGCAACATCTGTTCTGGATGTTCGGCCATCCCTGGGTCTATGCCATCGTGCTGCCCGCCATGGGCATGGTGTCGGATGGCTTGCCGGTGTTCTGCCGCCGCCCCCTGGTCGGCTATACGGTGGTGGCGCTTGCCACCGTGGCAACCATGGTGCTGGGCTTTGGCGTGTGGGTGCACCACATGTTCGCAACCGGCCTGCCTGGCATCTCGCTTTCCTTCTTCTCGGCCGCCTCGATCATCATCGCGCTTCCCAGCGCGGTCGGCGTATTTGCCTGGCTCGCCACCATCTGGACCGGCCGCCCGGTCTTTACAACCGCTTTCCTGTTTTTTGCTTCCTTCATCATTCTTTTCACCATCGGCGGGGCGAGCGGCTACATGACCGGATCTGTGCCGGTGGACTGGCAGCTGACCGACACCTATTTCGTGGTGGCGCATCTGCATTATGTGCTGATCGGGATCAACGTCTTCCCGGTGGTGGGCGCGACCTATTTCTGGTTTCCCAAATTCACCGGCAGGCTGATGGACGAGCGCCTGGGCCGGTGGAATTTCTGGACCATGTTCATCGGCTTCAATCTCGGCTTCTTCCCCATGCACATCTCCGGCCTTCTGGGCATGCCGCGGCGCATCTACACTTATGCGGAAGGCATGGGCTGGGACTGGGTGAACCTGATCACCACCATCGGTTCCGTGGTCTTCGGCGTCGGCGTGCTGATCTTCGTCTGGAATGTGATCAAAAGCCTGCGCGATGGCGCGGTGGCCGGCGACAATCCCTGGGACGCGCCCACCCTGGAATGGGCCACCTCGTCGCCGCCGCCGCCTTACAACTTCGCGGTCATTCCCGTGGTGGCAAGCCGCCATCCCTTGTGGGAAGACCGGCTCGAACCGGACAGGAGCGAGCGCAGCCAGACCGGTGCGGGCCTGGTCTTGGATCATGGCCGTGAAGCGCTCGGCACCACGCCGCTGGATGCCGAACCCAATGTGATCCTGAAGATGCCCGGCGACACCCTGGTGCCGCTGTACCTGGTTCTGTCCATGACTGTCATCACCATCGGCCTGGCCTTGGTGAACTGGTGGGTGGCGGCGGTGGGCCTGGGCTGGACCGCGGCTTCCATCCTGACCTGGCTGTGGCCGGAAGCGGCACTTGGCGAAACCGCAGAGCCCGCGTCACGGGAGGCCGGCAATGGCTGAACGCATCCGGCTCCAGGCGAGTCTGCCGGTGGGCGCGACGGACACCCGCGCCAGCGGCTGGTGGGCGATGATCTTCACCGTCTTCACCGAAGCCTCGCTGTTCGCCTATCTGCTGTTCTCTTATTACTATCTGGCGGTGCAGCCGCATCTGCCAGGCACTTTCCCGGAAGGCGGCCAGCCCGACCTGACACTGGCGCTTCCCAATACCGTCATTCTTCTGGCTTCATCTGCTGCGGTTGGTTGGGCCCAGTTCGGCATCGAGCATGGCAGCAAATGGCGGCTGGTGTGGGGGCTGGGCCTTGGCGCCGCGCTGGGCCTGATCTTCCTGGTCATTCAGTATTTCGAATGGGCCGGCAAGCCGTTCGGCCTTTCCTCGACGCCCTATTCCTCGCTGTATTTCGTCATCACCGGCTTCCATATGGCGCATGTGGTGGTCGGGGTGCTGATGCTTTTGGCGCTGACCTGGTGGTCCTCCCGTGGTTACTTCAATGCGCGCCGCTTCGCCCACATCCATATCGGCGCGCTCTACTGGCATTTCGTGGATGTGGTGTGGCTGCTGGTGTTCTTCACCTTCTATCTGACGCCTCTTCTGGGACTGCGCGCATGAGCACAGCCCTGGATCCCGTCGGTCCCGCGCCGGAAACCCGTTCGGTAAAGTTCAGGACCCTGTTATTCGGCGCCTCGGCCGCGCCGCTTTTCTGGCTGGGGCAGGTGATGTTTGCCTATGGCGTCACCGCTTATGTCTGCTATCCGGGCGATCACCCTTTGATCTTGGGCACGAGCGGCTGGCTGTTCATTGCCTTGCTGCTGTTTGACGCCGTGGCGCTGATCGCCTGCGCCGCGGCAGGATTGGTCTCCTGGCGGGCCTGGCTGCGCGCCACCCGGACGGGCACCACGAACAGAGATCATCTTTTGCACACCGGCGAAGGCCGCGACCGTTTCCTGTCCATGTGGGGTATAATGTCCAGCCTCTGGTTCTTCTGCGCCATCCTGTTCAATGCCATCGCCTCCGTCACGGTGCCGCCATGTCCAGGTTAGCGGCTTTCGGCGGTGCGGCGCTCGCCATGCTGGGCGTTGGCCTGCTGTGGAACATGGCGGATATATTGTTCTCGGCCCATATGGCGCAACATCTGCTGCTGATCGCGCTGGCCGCGCCCTTGCTGGCGCTGGGTGGGGCGGAAGTCAAAATGCCGCCGCTGGCCGGTTGGGGCCTGTTCGTCGCGGTCTTTGTGTTCTGGCACTGGCCCGCGGCTTTTCAATGGGCGGCCGGCAGTATCCCGACGCAATTGTTCGAGTTGGCCACCATCTTGGCGGCGGCCGTCTGCTTCTGGAGCGGGGTATTGGGACACAACCGCGTGAATGACGGCGCCCGCGCCCTGATGGTGATGACCGCCGCGATTCTCACCGATCTGCCGGGCGTGGTGATGCTGTTCGCGCCCACTGCCATTTGCGTGATGCCGGACGAGAATGCCGCCCGGTTCGGTCTCACGCCTCTGGCCGACCAGCAGCTTGGCGGCCTGTTGATGTGGGTGCCGGCCAATCTGGTCTTTTTCGGCATCGCCACTTTCCTGTTCGCGCGCTGGATCAGCCCCGGACACGACCCGATGGTGACATCATGAAACAAGCATTTCTCGCTTTCTTCCTGCTTGCCTCCGGCACGGCATTGGCCCAGGACAATGCCTCCCTGCAGAGCGACGACCGGCAATGGGCGATTGCATCCAAGGATTATTCCCAGACCCGCTTTTCAAGACTGAACCAGATCACTTCCGCCAATGCCGGCAAGCTGCAGGTGGCCTGGACCTTTTCGGTCGGCTCCAACCACGGCCAGGAAGCGGCGCCGCTGGTGGTGAATGGCGTGATGTATGTGGTAGGCGCCTATCCCAACGAATTGTTCGCGCTGGACGCCGCCACCGGCGAGATGAAGTGGAAATACAGCCCGCATGTGGACCCGTCATCGCAAGGCGTCGCCTGCTGTGATGTGGTCAATCGCGGCGCTTCCTATGACAATGGCAAGATCTTCTACAACACCCTCGACAATCACACCGTCGCGGTGGACGCCAAGACCGGCAAGGAAGTCTGGGCGGTCAAGCTGGGTGAGATCACCAAGGGCCAGACCCTGACCATGGCGCCGCTCGCCGCGCACGGCAAAGTCTTTGTCGGCAATTCCGGCGGCGAGATGGGCATTCATGGCTGGGTGACGGCGCTGGACGAGAACAGCGGCAAGATCGTGTGGCGGGCCTATTCCGTCGGCAGCGACAAGGATGTGAAGATCGGTCCGCGCTTCAAGCCTTTCTATCCCGACGCCAAGGGCAACGACCTGGGCATGAAGACCTGGCCCAATGGCCGCTGGCAGTCCGGCGGCGGGCCGGTCTGGGGCTGGATCAGCTATGACCCCAAGACCAACATGATCTTCTATGGCACCGGCAATCCGGGGCCGTGGAACTCCAACCAGCGTGAAGGCGACAACAAGTGGACGTGCACCATCTTCGCGCGCGATGCCGATACCGGGGATGCGATCTGGGCCGACCAGATCAATCCGCATGACATGTACGACTATGACGAGATCAACGAAAATCTGTTGCTGGATTTGCCGATCAACGGTCAGACGCGCCCGGTGCTGGTGCATCCCGGCCGCGACGGTTTCATGTTCGTGATCGATCGCGCCACAGGCCAGATCTACAGCGCCGATAAATATGATACCCAGACCTCGATTCTGTCCTTTGATGTCAAGAAAGGGCGCCCCAACTACAATCCGGCGCTGCATCCTTACCTGAACAAGAATGTCAACGGCATCTGCCCGGCCTCGCCGGGGGTGAAGGACTGGCAGCCGACCGCCTGGTCACCTCAGACCAGGCTGCTCTACATCCCGCATCAGCATCTGTGCATGGACTACAAGACCAGCGAGGCGGCCTATATTCCCGGCACGCCCTATGTCGGCGCCACGGAAGACATGTATGCCGGGCCGGGCGGCTATCGCGGCGAATTCGCGGCCTGGGACCCGGTCAAGCGCACCAAGGTCTGGGCCATCCATGAGAAATTCCCGGTCTGGACCGGCACCATGGTCACGGCGGGCAATATCGCCGTCTATGGCACCATGGACCGCTGGTTCAAGGTGGTGGATGCCCGGAGCGGCAAGCTGCTCTACCAGTTTCATGCCCCTTCCGGTTTCACCGGCCAGCCCATCACTTATCAAGGCAGCGATGGCCGCCAGTATATCGCGTTGCTCTCGGGCGTGGGCGGCTGGGCCGGCGCCCTGGCCAATGCCGAGATCGATCCCAGGGTGCGCAACGGCGCCTTGGGTTACACCGGCGCGGTGAATGACCTGCCAGCCGTCACCAGCGGCGGCTCGACCCTGATGGTGTTCGCGATTCCTGGCGCTTCCGGAGGCAGCCATGCGCCCTAGCCTTCTGGCATTCTGCCTGTTTGCGCTGGGCGCTTCGCAG
>DATAWO010000085.1:0-24332 GCA_036267165.1 Rhizomicrobium sp.
CGCCTCGCCGGGTGCGAAGGACTGGCAGCCAGTGGCCTGGTCGCCGCTGACCCATCTTATTTATATTCCGCACCAGCATCTGTGCATGGACTTCAAGGCAAGCGAGGCGGCCTATATTCCGGGTACGCCCTATGTCGGCGCCACGGTGAACATGTATGCCGGTCCCGGCCATTATCGCGGCGAGTTTGCGGCCTGGGATATCACTGGCCGCAAGAAGGTCTGGGCCATCCATGAGAAATTCCCGGTCTGGACCGGCACCATGGTCACGGCCGGCAACATCGCCGTCTATGGCACCATGGACCGCTGGTTCAAGGTGGTGGACGCCGCCAACGGCAAGCTGCTTTATCGGTTCCGCGCGCCGTCCGGCTTCATCGGCCAGCCCATCACCTATCAGGGCAGTGACGGGCGGCAATATCTCGCCATGCTGTCGGGCGTGGGCGGCTGGGCGGGCGCGCTGGCGAATGCCGAAATAGATCCGCGCGTCCGCAACGCTGCGCTTGGCTATACCGGCGCGGTGAGCGATCTTCCCGCCGTCACCAGTGGCGGTTCGACCCTGATGGTGTTTGCCTTGCCGAAGGGAGGAACGCCATGAGCCGTTTCGCCTGGGTGGTTGCCGGCATCGCGGTGGTGATCGTGGTCCTGATGGTGCTTGGGCTGACAGGCATTATTACGCCCGGCGACTGGAACAAGCCTGATCTGGCTTCGGCCTATAACGGTCTTGTGCCGGCGGAAAAGCTGCTGCGCGTGCCGGTGACCGGCATCTATCCCGGCGGCAACACGCATGGGCTCGTGCCCGATATGAAAAACCCGCTGGCGAACGATCCCGATGCGGTGGTGCGCGGCATGAAGGATTTCGCGAACTTCAACTGTTCGGGGTGCCACATGGCCAATGGCGGCGGCGGCATGGGTCCTGCGCTGTCGAATGATATCTGGATTTATCGCTCGTCACCCGCCAACATCTATCTCAGCATCGCTCAGGGCCGCAGTGCCGGCATGCCGGCCTTCGGCGCCATGCTGCCGGACCGCACCATCTGGGAACTGGTGGCTTATGTCCAGAGTCTGTCCAACAAGCCGTCGCCCACTTTCGGCATCACCACCAGCACCACACCCAGCCCGCCTCCAGTAGAGCAGGTGCCGGCCGGTCAGGTGGAATCGCCCACACCCTGGAATTACACCGAAGCCACGCCGCCGAACGGCGAAAAGAGCGGCACGGGAGACCAGCGGCCCGACGCACCGCTGCCGCCCGGTGCCGAGCAGGCGCCACCGGCCGAACATGTGATTACGAACTGATCCTGGCGCGGAGCGAGCGGACATCCGATCTGGAAACCGGCGCGGCGCTGTTGCCCCAGCTGTTGCGGATATAGGTGGCGACCTCCGCGATGTCCCGGTCGCTCAAGGTGGCGAAAGAGGGCATGGAATAGGTGGTGTGCCCATTGGGCGTCACCGGCGATTCCGCGCCTTCCAAAATGATGCGCAAAACCGTGGTGGGATTGCGCCCCAGGACCAGCGTATCGCCGCCCAGCTTGGGATAGTCGGGCAGGGGACCCGGGCCAGGCTGGTCCGGCTGGCCCGGCGGCGCATGGCAGATCTGGCAATTCTCCACGAACACAGCCTGGCCCGATGCCATCTGCTTTCCGTCGACCAGGGAGGTCGCCACAGGTCCATTCGACGGCAGGCTTTTCAGATAGGTGGCGATGGCGCTGCGGTCGACATCCGTCATGTGGCTGGTGGAGAGCGTAACTTTCTCCTGCATGCTGCCGGCGGCGGTCGCATACTTGTTGCGTCCCGTCGCGAGATATTTGACCAGATCATCGTGGCTCCATTTCCCCAGCCCGTCTATCCGGCGCCCCGTCAGATTTGCGGCATACCAATTGTCCACCACGCCGCCTGTCAGCGCCCGTTTTGTCCTGTCGCCGAACAGGAGGTTTTTGGGCGTGTGGCAGGCGGCGCAATGACCCAGTCCGTTGACGAGATATTCGCCGCGCTTCCATTCCGGGCTCTGGTTGGCGGGAAGCGGCGGCGGAGGTTTGGGGCCATACAGCCAGTTCCAGAAGATCAGGCCGGCGCGGATGTTGAAGGGAAACATCAAGCGGTTTGGCGTGCGCGCCTGATGCACCGGCGTCAGCGAACGGAGATAGGCGAACAGGTCGTCGCTGTCCTGGCAGTTGATCCGGCTGAAATAGACGTAAGGTAAGGCGGGATAGAGATGGGTGCCATCGGCGGCGACGCCCTGATGGATAGCGCGGTAGAACTGTTCGGCCGTCCAGTTGCCGATGCCGGTCTCTTTGTCGGGTGTGATATTGGTGGAATAGACGGTGCCGAACTGGGCATTGAAAGGCAGGCCCCCGGCAAAGGCCGGACCGTTGATGTGGGTGTGGCAACCGGCGCAGTCGCCCAGGATCGCCAGATAGCGGCCGCGCGCCACCGCATCCTGCGCCCGGGCAGGTGTGGTCAAGGCGGCAAAGGCGATAAGCAGTCCTGCGAAAAGGCGCATTTCAAAATCGGATGAGGAAAGGGCGCGGTGTCCGTCTGGTCCCGCGCCCTTTTGTTACTGGTTGGAAGCGCTCTTGGTCCCGGCGTCCAGCTTCTCGGCCATGTCGAGATGCATCCTCACCGTCTTGTCGGTCGTATCTGCGAAGTTCCTGATTGCCTGGTTGTCACCATCCTTGGCATAGCCCCGCATCAGGATGTCGGCCTCCTTGTGGGCGGCGATTTGCTGGACGATGTAGCGGTGATCGAAATCCTGCGACTTGGCGCCGCGCAGGTCGTCGAGCATGCCCTGGCGGCGGTCGTCGACATGGGCTGGCGGGGTCACATTGATATTGTTGTCGGCAATGATGCCCTTGAGCTTTTTGGTGGTCAGGGTATGGGCCTTGATCATCTTTTCGGCGAACTCCTTGACCTCCGGCGACTGGGCGCGCTGGGCGGCGATCTTGCCGGCGGTCACCTCATACATGTCACTGATGGTCGCCGCTTTGACGAATCCTTTGGTGGTGCGCGTCATCTCGGCCGAAATCTCGCCGACCATGCCGGCGGTGCCATCCTTGACCGCGCTCATGGCTTCGGAACTTGTGCCGGGCTCGAGGCTCTGGTGGCCGGGCTGGTCGGCCGGGGCGGCGAAGGCGCCGCCGGTCATCAAAAACAGCGCCGATGCGGCGCCAAGCAGACTGTGTTTCATGGATCTCTCCAGAGATTCGAAAACCCCTTGAGCAGAAAACGCGGGCCGGAACCGGAGGTTGCCTTCTCGGCGCTTACGCCTGGATCGGTGACGGCGGGTGGGCGATGGGTGGGGTGCACAGCGAAAAGGCCCCTTACATTTCAATGCGGCTTTTAAATGCCCGCTTTTATATAACCTATTGAAAACACTGCGGTATGGGACTTTTCTTGACCGCACAATTTGAAAAAAGCGACCCGGAAGCCACCAAACTTCGCAAATTTGGCTGCGCGTCATTTCCGGTTTTTGGGCGGGATTATTTCCGTGATCCGGCCGCGGGCGGTGTCGCCGGTCCAGATATTGTCGTGCGAGTCCGTGACCAGGTAGGAGGCTTCGAGAAACTGGCCGTCCCCGGTATAGACGACAATGCGATATTCCTCATTTCAAGCTCTCCCTGCGCGCGGAACGGATCCCAGCTGCTTTGGAGGTGCTTCAGGCATGGGGCAATCCTTTCGCAAATATCCTGTCCAATGCCATTTTCCCGGCCAATTCGTGGGCGCGGTCCAGGGCGGAGGCAAGGACAAAGGGGCCGTGGAAGGTAGAGGAAGCAGCCCTGCCTTCCGCCGCCGCCCTGTTGGTATGGACAAGATAGCCCCCGGCGCCAACCGCTTCGACCATGATCCAGTCCCGACCGTCAGGAGGCATTTGCCCGCGGACCAGATTCTCGATCTCAGCCATGGCTTGAAGCTAGGCTGGCGCGCGCATGATGGCAATCAGGCTCGATTTCAGCCTGACGCAGCCCGGCCTGATCAGTGCAGGTTTCCGCTCGACTATGCGGGGGTCCTGTCTGCGCTGCTGATTTTCAGGCGAGGCGCGCAAACAAAAACGGCGCCCGAAGGCGCCGCTTCCGACTTGGTATTGGACCGATCAGGCCTTCTTGCGACGGCGCATGGCAGCCGCCCCCGCCAGACCCACGCCGAAAAGCGAGAGGGTGAAGGGTTCAGGCACAGGGTTGCCGGTCGTCACATCGGTGGTGTTGATGCCGAAGGTCAGGCCCGATTGTACATTGTTGATATCGACAAAAAAGACTTCCAGCGAATGGTCACCGGCGGTGATGTCGAACGGCGTGACACAGGTTCCTGCGGTGTCGGCATGGACGCCGCCCAAATCGCAGACGACTTGCCCGTCAAGATATGCGAACGCCATATCGTCGGCGCCAATGTTGAAACTGATCTGCTCGGTGCTGCCTGCAATCAGGGTAGCGCTCAACGTCGCCGCCATGAAGCCATTATTGTCGCTTGAGCCTGTTCCATTGGGCGGAAAGAAGTTGCTGGGCACATTGAATGGCAACGGAACGACGGCGGTACCCGTTTGGGTCACATCCGATGTACCGCCGGCGCCGCCGTTATTGAGCGCCGGACTCCAATAGGTGATTTCACCATCCCCCAACACATCGGTCGGCGCGCCGCCAGTGGCATAGCACATCGAACTGCAGCCGAAGGCCGTGGTGTTGAGAACGGGCAGGCCATTGGCGCCAAGAGCGGTCTGGACCTCGTTATCAAATATTCCGGTCGCCAGGTGATTGGCGTCCTGGTCGTTCTCGGCAATGTTGTAATACGTGACAGTGACTGTATCGGCCAGCGCCGGTGCACAGGGCACAAAGGCAGCCAGCGTCAGCCCCAAAAGCATCGAACGCCGAATATTCATTGTGCTTCTCCCATAATCTTGGGAGAGATCAAGCAATGAACGGGCCAAATAAATATTCCTGGAAAAACAATGGCTTGAATTGTGGATATTTCAATTGTGTAAGCGGCGGTTACATTGTGGCGGGAGTACGGTCAAAAATACAATCTGGAGGTCATTCGCGCTCCGGCCGCCGGCCCGGGATGAAGAGCGGCCCTCAGTTGGCATCTGGGCACAGGCGCCGTTACCGCAGATAACGGGCGTGCACGTCACTTTCCATCGGCACTGGCGCCGGCCTGCAAGTAAAGGACCTGGCCTTCCTTGGCGCGCGAGGTGATCGCCATGCGTATGCTCTTGCCGGTATTGGGATGGCTGGTGGCACGGTGCCAGCGTTCTTCATTGGCGTGGATGACGTCGCCCCGCTCGCCATGCACCAGGCCTATGCCGGAAATCAGGACATCGAGTTTCCCATAAGCATCGACCCAAGCCTCCGCCATATTCTCGTGGAAATGGCCCCAGTTGGTGGAAGGCGGCAGCTCGGTGATGTTGGAATCCAGATGCAGGTTGGCATTGGTGTGACCGTCATAGAGAAAGCGCTCACCGGTGCGGTCCGACGCGCCATAGGCGTCGACATCGAAGAAGGGCAGGTTGAGCGCGTCATAGCCGCCGGTCGAAGTGATCCTGGCCCTGACATAGGTATAGCCCTTGACCGGCGTCGGGGTTTCGCTTTCCGGATAGGATGGCAGCTGCCCGGCGGGCGTCACGCGGAAAAACACGGCCGGCTGATTGCCGATGGTCTCGATGCAATAGGCGAGACGTGGCGCCACATTGAACGCCCAGCCTTTGGACAAAATCCTGGGTTCCTGGCCGTCGATGGTGATCTTGACCTGGCCGCTATAGATCCAGCCGAAGGCGCGGTCGTCGGCATAGAACATGCACTTGGTCTTTTCGCCCGGCGCCATTGAGATGTAATGGCCGTCGAAGTCCGTGGTCAGCAGCACCGGCTGGTCCCACCTGGCGTGGCCCTCATGCGCTTTCAGGATCTCGGCGATGCGCCAGACCGGCTTGTTGGGTCCGGTATAGGGTGTCTCCGGATTCTTCTGCGCCGCCCAGACGATGCGGGACGGTCCGTCCTCGCGTCCGGGCGCAGACCACCAGTTCGCCTGCGGCGCCGGGCTTTGCGCAGGCGTCTGGCACCATCCAGGACTGGCCGCCAACATCAGTCCAAACCCGATCATGGCGGTCTTCCTGGACGTCATCGCTCCCCCCTTATATTTTTCGGGATGCCATTCGCCAGACGCGGTCGTCGCGCCATCACGCCGGGCCGGCCAGCTTGCATCCTTCCGGCCTTGGCTTGACAATGATGCATCATAGCAGGTGATCGGTGAAAATTCTTCTGATTGAGGACGACAGGGAAACCTCGGCCCACATCGTCTATGTCCTGAACAAGGAAGGGCATGAAGTTGAATTGTGTCATGATGGCCGTGAAGGTCTGGGGCGGGCGCGCGCCGGCGGCCATGGCGCGCTGATCGTGGACCGCATGCTGCCCCGCCTGGACGGCCTGAGCCTGGTGCGCCACCTGCGCGAGGAAGGCAGCCAGACGCCGGTTCTGTTTCTCACCACCATGAGCGGGCTGGACGACCGGGTGGAAGGGCTGCAGGCCGGCGGCGATGACTATCTGGTCAAGCCGTTTGCCTTTCCCGAACTCCTGGCGCGCGTACATGCCATCACCCGGCGCAGCCAGCGCACCGGCGAAAACGAGCCGGTCCGCCTCAAGGCCGGCGATCTGGAGATCGACCTGATCCGGCGCACGGTGCAGCGCGCGGGCAGGGCGATCGAACTCCAGGCGCAGGAATTCCGCCTGCTGGAATTCCTGATGCGCAATATCGGCCGGGTCGTCACCCGCGCCATGCTGCTGGAAAAGGTCTGGGACCTGCATTTTGATCCGCGCACCAATATCGTGGAAACCCATATGAGCCGGCTGCGCGGCAAGGTGGATCGTGGCTTTGGCGCCGAACTGATCCATACCGTGCGCGGCGCGGGATACATGCTGCGTGCCGACTAGGTTTCTTCGCACCGAAGGCTTCCGCCTGTCGGCGCTCTATGCCGGCATTTTTTCACTTTCGATTCTGGCCCTGGGGGCCTTTGTGCTGGTGATCACCGACCAGGCGCTGCGCGACCAGATCGTCCAATTCTCCTCCAGTGACATTGCCGCGGTGCGCAATGGTTACGTCAATGAAGGCGTGCGCGAGGCGCGCGAGATCGTCCATCAGTTGATGGCGGGTCCGGTATCCTCGGATTTCTATCTACTTGAGCAGGACGGCAAGGCGATCGCGGGCAACCTGTCGGCCATGCCGCCGCGCACCGGCACGGTGGATATTCCCGCCACGGTCGCCACCGGCAATCATGAAGTGCTGGGCGTGGGCGCGTTCCTGGCGCCGGGACTTTATGTCTTTTCCGGCAGCGACACCGCGCGGCTGCGCATGGTTCAGCTGCATATCCTGCATGTCATGCTGGGCCTGTTCGCCGCCGCCATGCTTCTGGCGGTGGCCGGCGGCACGCTGGTGAGCTGGAGCTTCCTGCGCCGCACCGACGCCATGGCGCGGGCCTGCCGTGACATCATGGATGGCGACCTGAAGCTGCGCATTCCCGTGCGCGGCACCAAAGACCAGCTCGACCGGCTGGCCGAAGCCATCAACGAGATGCTGTCGCGCATAGGTCAGCTGATGGACAATCTCTCCCAGGTCAGCAACGACATCGCCCATGACCTGCGCACGCCCGTCACCCATCTGCGTCATCGCCTGGAGCGGGCGCGCGCCGACTGCCGCACGCCAGAGGAATATGCCGCGTCGCTTGAGGCGGCCATCACCAAAGCCGATGAGATTCTCGGCCTGTTCGCGGCGCTGTTGCGCATCGCCCAGATCGAGGGGGGCGAGCGCCGGGCAGCCTTCACCAGCCTGGACCTGGGCGCGCTTCTGGATCAGTTGCGCGAAATGTTCGATCCGGTGGCGGAAGAGGCCGGCCATTCCCTGCGCCTGACATCCGCGCCAGGCCTGGTCATACGCGGCGACCGGCAGTTGCTGACCCAGCTGTTTTCCAACCTGATCGAGAATGCCGTGGTGCACACGCCGCCGGGCACGCACATCACGCTGTCTTTGCGCGCGGTCTCTGGCCAGGCCGTGGCGCAGGTCAGCGACGACGGCCCCGGTGTGCCGGTGGAAGAGCATGAGCGGGTGTTCCGCCGCCTTTACCGCCGCGAAGCCAGCCGGACCCAGCCGGGCCATGGCCTGGGCCTCTCCTTGGCGGCGGCCATCGCCGAGCTGCATGGCGCCAGCATCCGCATCCTGAAAGAGGGGCCGGGCATGAGCGTGGAGGTGTCCTTTCCCCTGGCCCGGGATGCAGCCTAACTCCCAGAAATATTGGGAAAATTTATGGGCTGCGCCAGTAGCTCTTGTCATGCTGGGACAGGATAATCCGGTCCGCTTCCGGAGACTGTCATGATCCATCCCGCCTGCTTTCATTTCTCTTCCGTCATTTTGGCCAGATGATGCGCCAGATGGCGACAAGGGCGGGCATCATGGCCATTGCGGCGCTGCTGCTGCTGTCGGCCTGCGGCAAGCAGGGGGCCGACAAGCCCGAAGCCAAGGAAGACGCCGACACGCCCGGGGTCACGCTCAAGGCCGAAGAAATCCAGAGCATGGGCATCACTGTTCGGCCCGCGGTCACGGCCCAGTATCAGGGCCAGGTCAGCGGCTATGGCGTGGTGACGGCGCTGGACACCATCGCCCAGGCCGATTCCGACTTCCTGACCGCCCAGGCGACCGCGGCGCAAAGCCAGGCGGCCGCGGCGCGCGCCCGCTCGCTCGCCACCGGCGAGGAAGCGGCGGTCTCGCGCGAACAGCTGGAAGCGGCGCAAAGCAAGGCGGCGGCCGATCAGGCGGCGCTGGCGCTGGCCCGGCGCAAGAGCGAAGCCGCCTTCGGCCTGAATTCGCCTTTCCGCAATCCTGACGCGCGGGCGCGGGTGATGGGCGAATTCGCCTCCGGCGCCGCGGTCCTGGTGCGAGTGACCTTTCCCGCCACCGGCGGCGAGGCGCCCAGGCAGCTGATCATCAGCCGCATGGGCGCGGACGCCAAAAGCTGGACCACGGCAACCATCTGGAACGCGCCCGCCGATCCCTCGGTACCTGGCCGCAGTTTCTACGCCATCGTGCATGGCAGCGACCTGGCGCAGAACGAGCGGGTGACGGCCGCCATTCCCAGCGGCGCGCCGCAGGCAGGCGTGAAAATTCCCGCCCACGCGGTGGTGTTCGGCGAAAGCGAGGCCTGGGTCTATGTCCAGACCGCGGCGCGCACTTTCCTGCGCACCAAGGTGGATACCAGCCGGCCCCTTAATACCGGTGAGGGGGGTGACGGCTATTTCGTCACCGGCATCAAGCCGGGCGACAAGATCGTGGTGGACGGCGCCGGCCTGCTGCTCGCCCATGAAGTCAATCCCAGCACCGAAGCCGAGGATTAGGCCATGCGTTGGCTTGTCGGCTTGTGCGTGCGCTATGCGGGCACTCTCGCGACCCTGACCCTGATCGCCCTGGTCGCCGGCCTGTGGGCGACGCGCAGCGCGCCGCTGGACGTGTTCCCCGACTTCGTGCCTTCGACGGTGGACATCCAGACCGAGGCGCCGGGCTTCACCGCCCAGCAGGTCGAGCAGCTTGTCACCAAGCCGATCGAGAACGCCGTCAATGGCGCCACGGGACTGGCCACGATCCGTTCGGAATCCATTCCGGGCCTGTCGGTCATCACCATCCAGTTCAGCGACAATATCGATCTCTACAATGCCCGCCAGGGCATCTCGGAACGGTTGAGCGAGTTGGGCAGCGCGCTGCCTGCCGGCGTGGATACGCCGCGCCTGTCGCCGCTCACCTCCTCGACCATGGACCTGCTCAAGATCGGCTTGCTGTCGGACAAGCTTGATCCCTATCAGTTGCGCGACCAGGCGGAATGGGTGCTCAAGCCCGCGCTGCTGGCGGTGCCCGGCGTCGCCCATGTCATCATCTTTGGCGGGGCGGTGCGCCAGATCCAGATCCAGCCTGATGTGGTGAAGATGGCGTCTTACGGCTTCACCCTCACCGATCTGGCCGATGCGGCGCGCGCCGCGCTGGCGCTCAAGGGCGCGGGCTTTGTCGATCTGGCTCATCAGCGCGTTCTGATCCAGACACCGGTGCCTGCGCCTGATCCATCGGCGATCGGCAATGCCGTGCTGGCGGTCAGGGGCAAGACGCCGGTCACTATCGGCGAAATCGCCAGGGTGACCCAGGCGCCGGCCTTGCGCTCGGGCGATGCCGTCATCATGGGCAGGCCCGGCATCCTGCTGTCGCTGGCCAGCCAGTACGGCGCCAACACGCTGGAGACCACCCGGGCGCTGGAAGTGGCGCTGGCCCAGCTCAAGCCCGCGCTCCAGGCGCAAGGCGTCACCATCTATCCGGCGCTGCACCGGCCGGCCAACTTCATCGAGCGGGCCCTGGCCTCGCTGGAACAGTCGCTGGTGATCGCCGCCATCCTGATCCTGGTAGTGCTGTTCCTGTTCCTGCGCGACTGGCGTTCGGCCCTGATCACCTTCCTGGCCATTCCATTGTCCCTGCTGGCGGCGGTGGCGGTGCTGGAGAAGATGGGCCAGACGCTGAACACCATGACCCTGGGCGGCTTTGCGGTGGCGCTGGGCGTGCTGGTGGACGACGCCATCATTGGCATCGAGAATATTCTGCGCCGGCTGGCGGAGAATGCGAAGCTGGCCGAGCCGCGCGCGCGCCGCAAAGTGATTGCCGAGGCGACGCTCGAAGTGCGCGGGCCGGTGGTCTACGCCACCATGGTGGTGATCGCCGTGTTCCTGCCCGAGTTGTTCTCCTCAAGCGTGCAGGGCAAGTTCGTGGGGCCGTTGGCGCTGGCCTTCATCCTGGCGGTGCTGGCCTCGCTGCTGGTGGCGCTGACCGCCGCGCCGGCGCTGTGCGCCCTGATGCTTTCGGCCCGCGATGCCCATGGTGACCAGACGTGGATCGTGAGGCTCAAGGCATGGCAGCGCAGCATCATCGATCGTGTCTACCGGCATTTCCGCATCGTCGGCGCGGTGCTGATCATTGCCACCCTGGCGGCGGGCGCGGCGCTGCCTTTCATGGGCGGCAGCTTCATGCCGGACTTCCGCGAAGGCCATTTCGTGATGCAGGTGACCGCATCCACGCCCGGCGCTTCGCTGGAGGAAATGATGCGGATGGGCGAGCGCGTCAGCAAGGATGTGCTGGCTTTGCCTTATATCGCCACCGTCGAGCAGCAGGTGGGTCGCGCCGAACTGGGCGAGGACACCTGGGGACCGCACCAGAGCGAATTCCATGTCGAGCTCAAGGCAGACGCGAAAGTGGACCAGGACCAGGCGCAGAATGACCTGCGCGAGATCCTGTCGCACTATCCGGGCCTGCAGACAGAGGTGGTCACCTTTCTGGGCGACCGCATCAGCGAAAGCCTGACGGGCGAGACCGCCGATGTTGACGTCAAAGTGTTCGGCGACCAACTCGACACCTTGGACGCCACCGGCCAGCGCATTGCCGGCGCCCTGCGCGGCACGCCCGGCATCGCCGATCTGCAGTTCAAGCCGCAAAGCGGCACCCCCACCTTCGCGCTTCACATCGATCCGGCGGCGCTGGTGGCCAACGGCCTGAAGATGCAGGACGTGCTGGATGCGGTGCAGACCGAATATTCCGGCACCACGGTGGGCCAGACCTATGCCGGCACCCGCATCGTGGATGTCACGCTGCTTTTGCCGGAACAGGCACGCAACCGGCCCGAGCTTCTGTCATCCATGATGATCGCCAGTCCCTTCGGTCCCGTGCCGCTGTCGCAGGTCGCGCGCGTGGCGCCGACCGAAACGCGTTTCAAGATCACCCATGATGGCGGCCAGCGTTTTGTTTCCCTGACCTTCAATGTCGTGGGCCGTTCGCTCCAGGCAACCGAACAGGACGCCCAGGCCCGCGTCGCCGCCCTCAAGCTGCCGCCCGGCGTCTATGTTGAGTTCACCGGCGCGGCCGAAGCCCAGCGCGCGTCCGAGGCGCAGATGGCGCTTTATACAGCCTTCGCGGTGGTGCTGATTGGCCTGTTGCTCTTCATCTGCTTTCACTGGCGCGCCAATACTTGGCTGGTGCTGGTCAATCTGCCCTTCAGCCTGATCGGCGCGGTGGCGGGCATCGCCCTGACCGGCAACGGATTGTCGGTGGGCGCCATGGTGGGGCTGGTCACTGTCTTCGGCGTCAGCGCCCGCAACGCCATCCTGCTGCTGGCCCATTACGAGCATCTGGTCGAGGCCGAAGGCGCGCCCTGGAATGCGCAGACCATCCTGCGCGGGGCGCAGGAGCGGCTGGTGCCGATCCTGATGACGGCGGCGGTCACCGCGCTGGGCCTGATGCCGCTGGCCATCGGCGCCAACCAGCCGGGACAGGAGATCGAAGGCCCCATGGCCATCACCGTGCTGGGCGGCCTGATCACGTCCACATTTCTCAATCTGGTGGTGTTGCCGGCGCTGGCGGAACGCTTTGGCGGACCAAAACCCAAGGAGATGGAAGAGGAGGAGGTGGTGGCATGATCCGCACGTTGCTCCTTTCCTCTGTGGTCGCCATCGCCGTCGCGGGTTGCACCGACGACGGCCCGCCGCCCAGTCTGTCACCGGGCGATGCGCCCGCCTCCTTTGAGCAAACGCCACCTGTCAACGCGCCAGTCTGGCCGGCACATGACTGGTGGACCAATTACGGCGATCCACAGCTCTCCGCGCTGATGACACAGGCCGAGGCCAACAATCTCGACATCGCCCAGGCCGCGGCGCGGCTGCGTCAGGCCGACGCCCGGGCGCGGCAGGCCGGCGCGGCGCTGTTGCCCCAGGTGGGGGCGGGCGGCTCGGTCAACACGCTTTATGGCGACGCCAACGGCACCGCCCAGCACGAGACCGATTTCAATGCCGGTCTGGATGTGAGTTATGAGCTGGATTTCTGGGGCAAGAATCGCGACGCGCTGGAATCTGCGCAAGCCGCCCACGCCGCCAGCCGCGCCGACCGCCAGACCGTGGCGCTCACCGTCACCTCCGGCGTTGCCACCACCTATTTCCAGCTCCTGTCCTTGCGCGAACGCATCGCGGTGGCGCGCGCCAATCTCAAATCGTCCCAGGACATCTTGAACCTGGTGCAGCGACGGGTGACGGCGGGCTACAGTGCGCCGGCCGATCTCACCCAGCAGCGCGCGGCGCTGGCCGCGGAGCAGGCGGTGCTGCCTCAGCTGGAGCAGCAGGAACTGGAGACCCGCAACGCGCTGGCCATTCTTCTGGGCAGGCCGCCGGAAAGCTTTACCGTCGGCGGCGAGGGGCTGGGTGCGCTTTCCCCGCCCGCCGTGGCGCCGGGCCTCACATCCGAACTTCTGGCGCGCCGTCCCGACATCGCCATGGCCGAAGCCAATCTCAGGGCCGCCCATGCGGACCTGGCGGCGGCGCGCGCCGCCTTCTACCCGTCCATCACCCTGACCGCCAGCGGTGGCGTCGCCTATCCGGCGCTGGCTGCGGCGGTCGCCACCTTGCCGGGCACTGGTCTCGCCCTGGCGGGCGGCGCCAATATCGTGCAGACCATCTTCGATGGCGGGCGGCTCGAGGGCAAAGTCGAGGAGACCAGGGCGCGCGAGGAAGAACTGCTGGCGGCCTATCGCGCCGCGGTGATTTCCTCCTTTTCCGACGTCGAGAATGCGCTGGGCAGTTTCGCGCATCTCTCGGCGCAGGAAGCGGCGCTTCACGACCAGGCGACCCAGGCGGAAAAGGTGCTGAGCGCGGCCCGGCGCAAATATCTCGCCGGATCCGCCGACTTCCTGGTGGTGATCGACGCCCAGCGCGCCCTTTACACCGCGCGCGACCAGCTTTCGGACATCCGCCGCGCCCAGCTGGCGGCCTCGGTGGCGCTGTTCAAAGCGCTGGGCGGCGGCTTCAATACCGCGGCTCAGTCGCAATAGCAGGTTTCCGCCGCGAACTTAAAAAAGTGTATGGCGGATTTTTCTGAGACTGCTTCGCGCAATCAGTATGCCCGCGCATATCGGTGTATCTCTGCCCCAATCTGGAGTCATGTCCGCATGAGGGGATTTCATGCCGCGCAGCCGTCTTCTTCCGCAAATTTTGCTGCTGTCCTTTTTCTCCATGCCGGCGCGCGCCAACCCGACCGACGAAATCCAGGTCTATACCAGCGATATCGAGCCGGAGGGCGTGTTCGGCCTCACCTGGCATAATAATTTTACCCCCGACGGCATTAAAACACCTGACTATCCGGGCGCACTGATCGACAATCATGCTTATAGCAGCGTGACCGAATGGGCCTACGGGGTCACGCCCTGGTTCGAGGCAGGTTTGTATCTGCCACTTTATGCCAACACCGAGAGTCAGGGATGGACTTATAACGGCTTCAAACTGAGAGCGTTATTCGTGAAGCCGGACTATGCAGACAATGATTTCTACTACGGCATGAATTTCGAATTCAGCTGGAACCAGAGATGGTGGGAATCCCAGGTCAATAGTGGTGAGATTCGCCCTATCATCGGCTTCCGCTTCGGCGCCGACAATCGCTGGAGCTTCACCTTCAATCCAATCGTCGACAATGATTACAAGGGCGGCATCGCGGGGCTGGAATTCAATCCGGCGACGCGGCTCGACTACAAGATTGACGATACCTGGACAGCAGCGCTCGAGGAATATGACGGGTTCGGGCAGCTCAGGAAGTTCCTGCCCGCCAGTCAGCAGTTCCACGAATTATGGCTGACCGGCGATTACAGTGGCGATCCGATCTCTGTGGAATTCGGCGCCGGCTTTGGGATGACTCCCGCCAGCGACGGGCTTACCGTAAAGTTGATGTTTATGACCGACCTCACTGGGCCCCACGGATTGTTCGCCAAGTGATCAGACGCTGAAGGCGCGGGGCTTTTCGCCCGCAAGCCAGGCCTGCCACATTCTTTCATAGGCTGTTTCGACGTGGTGGCGGAACAGGCCGGTGTCGAATAGCGGACTGCTGCGCGTCAGCTTCCGCTTCAACGTCGCCAGCGCGGCGGGATTGGTGGCGAGGCTCACCGCCAGGGCCTCGTAATCACCCTGGCTTTGCGTCACCAGCTCCGGCAATCCAGCGGCATGCAACAGGCTTGCGGCGACACGGCCAGGAAAGGCGTGGCCGAGGCGCGTGATCAGTGGCACGCCAGCCCATAGCGCATCGCTGGCGGTGGTGTGGGCATTGTAGGGCAGACTGTCCAGAAACAGATTCGCCAGCGAAAGACGTGCCAGATGCTGGGCCGGCGGACGATCGGGAGCAAACAGAATGCGCTCGGGCGCCCCGCCAAGGCTTTCGGCATGGCGGCGGATGTTCTGGGCGAAAGGCGCGACCGCATCCAGCAGCCACAGCACACTGCCATCCACGCGCTTCAGGATCCGCATCCAGCCGGCGAAGGCTTCCGGGGTGAGCTTGTAGCTCTGGTTGAAGTTGCAGAAGACAAAGCCGCTCTCGGGCAGTCCTGCTTCCAGACGTGTCGGCAAAGGCGCAATCCCGCGGCCGCGATCGTCATTGACCTGATAGCTGCCGGGCAGGGTGACAACAGCCTCCTCATAGAACCGCTCTTCGCCTTCGGGGATCACCATCCTGTCGGCGATGATGTAATCCATATATGGCGCACCCAGCGTGCCGGGAAAGCCCAGATAGTTGACCTGAACCGGCGCCGGGCGTTCGGCGAACACGCCGGCGCGATGCTTGCCGAACCAGCCATTGAGATTGACCAGAATGTCGATTCCGGCGCCCCGGATTTTCGCGGCCGCTTCGGCATCATTCATCGCACCGATATCGATCCAGCGGTCGAAGGCCTGTTTCAGCCGCGCGCTCATGGCGCTGTGATCGGCGCTGCCATTGTCGATGGCGATGATTTCAAATCGCGACCGGTCGTGGCGTTCGTAGAGCCCGGCCATCAGGATGGCAGTGGCCTGTTCGCGGAACTCGCCCGAAAGATAGCCCAGGCGGATTTTGTTGCTGCCCGCGCGCGCAGCCGGGTCGTGGGGAAGGGCCGCAACCGGCGCATGCAGATCGCGCGCATAGATCCGGGCGCAGGCCTGCAGATCCGCCGGGCTGTCCGACAGCGCCTGGAACATGAACGGCCGAGCCACACGTTTGCCCGCGCGCACGCCTTCCACCAGTGCTGCTTTGCTTTTCTCAAAATCGAGCCAGTCGGCGGCATACATTTTCAGGTGCAGCAGCGCGCCGGCGCCGTAAGGCAGGTCGGGATCGAGCGCGTGCGCCTGTTCCAGGTCGGCGATGGCGCGGGAATAGTCCTGCCGGTTCAGCCACCAGAGATAGCCGCGATTGTTCAAGGCCTCGACGTGATCGGGCTGAAGCGCCAGTACGCGATCGTAAGCAGCCAGCGCCGCATCGCTCTCGCCCATCTCGCCCAGTACAACGCCTTGCTTGTAAAGCGCCGGCACGTCGGACGGATTGAGCGCCAGCGCGCGGGCGTAGCTGTCCAGCGCGTCCCGCAGGCGTCCGGCGCCCTGCAAGGCGTGACCACGGCTTCGCAACACATCGGCATCGGGGCGAACGGCCAGGGCGTGGTCGTAACTTGCCACCGCCTCGGCAAAGCGGCCTTTCAGGCTCAGCACATTGCCGTAGTTGACGCGCGCGCGGGCATCGCCGGGATTGATGTTCAACGCCGCGGCGATCCGTTCCAACGCTTCATCGGTGCGGCCGGTCTGCGCCGCCAGAACGCCAAGCATATGTTGCGCGGAGAAATTCGCCGGATCGGCCGCCAGGATCTGACGGTACAATTGTTCGGCTTCCGCCAGTCTGCCGCCGCGGTGCAAGGCGCTCGCGTGGCTGTATAGATCCTTGCTCGACATTGTCCCGGCCCGCTTGCGCCTTGGGCCGCGCAAAGCTTAAAATCGTTGTCTTCATGCAGCTCAGCGCCGACATTACCGTGGTCGTGACGTCGTGCAACCGTCACGACCTGCTTGCGCGCACGCTTGCGAGCTTTAGGGCGCAGGAGACGGAAGGCCGGGTGGCGCGGATTCTGGTGGCGGAGGATGGTGATGCCGACCCGTCCGCTGTTTGCGCCGAATTCGGAGCCGAATATTTTTGCACCGGCGCGCGGACAGGCCAGATCAGACTGATCGACCAGGCCTATGCCAGGGTGGAGACGCCATTCATCTTCCATCTGGAAGATGACTGGGAATTCTACCGTCCCGGCTTCATGCAGAGGAGCCGCGCCTTTCTGGAGGCCGATCCCGCCGTCCTGCTGGTCCAGCTGCGCGCCTGGAACGACACCAATGGCCATCCCGTCAGTCATGCCGCGCCCGACCGCAGTTATGGGGTGATGGCCATCGGCTATTGCGATTGCTGGCACGGCTTCACTTTCAACCCGGGCCTCAGGCGCCTGTCGGATTATCAGCGTCTGGGCGCGAGCTACGAGAAACAGCCGCGCACCATGTATGTGGTAGCCAAGATGCCCACCGCCGCCCTGCCGTTCGAGGTGGAAGCATCCGCCTTTTATCACCGGCTGGGTTATCGCGCCGTGATCCTGGACGAGGGTGGCTATGTCCGTCATATCGGCGACGGCCGCCATGTGCGCCATGCGGGTGACACCAGTCCCGACCTGATCGGCCTGCCGCGCAATGCGCTCTGCCCCTGCGGCTCAGGGCGCAAGATCAAGCATTGCCATGGCGAATTGACGTGAGCCGGGGACGCGCCTCACAGTGACCGCCAGCCGCATCAGACGGCAATGGGGAGAAATATGAAGAAATTCGCGCTGCTGCTTGTCCTGCTGCCCACTGCCGCCCTGGCGCAAGCCACCTATCCGGGCGGCAATCCGCCGCCGCCGCCGGACGCCACCGAGATCTGGTCGCCGGTCCCGCCCAAGGTCGAGCCTGCCGCGGTCATCGGCCAGCCGCCGTCGGACGCCATCGTCCTGTTCAATGGCAAGGACCTGTCCAACTGGGAAAGCGTCAATGGCGGCCCGGCGGAATGGGGCGTGGAAAATGGCGAGATGGTGGACCGCCCCAAGGCCGGTCACATCGAGACCAAACAGAAATTCGGCGACTGCCAGCTGCACGTCGAGTGGATGATTCCGGTGCTGCCGCCGGAACGCAAGGGCCAGGATCGCGGCAACAGCGGCGTCTTCCTGCAGGGGCAGTATGAAGTGCAGGTTCTGGATACCTACGACAACCCGACTTATGTGAACGGCATGGCGGGAGCGATCTACAAACAGTCCGCGCCGCTGGTGAATGCGCAAAAACCGGCGCCCAACTGGCAGAGCTATGACATCGTCTATTATGCGCCACGCTTCTATAACGACGGCACCCTGGCGGAGCCGGCCCGCATCACCGTCTTTCTCAACGGCATCCTGATCCAGAACAACTTCGCCATCAAAGGACCGACCGACTATCGCATGCTGCCGGCCTACAAGGCCCATGGCGACGGGCCGATCATGCTCCAGGCGCACAACAACGCGGTGCACTACCGGAATATCTGGATCAGGAAGCTGTAGGATTTGAATGCGGCCTTACCCGGCCGCTCGCTCAAGCTCGCGGCGTTGGCCTAGCTTTTCTTGTGAGCGAAGCGAATTGGAAAAGTCGGCCTCTCTTCGAGCGACGGAGAGCAACAGCGAACCGCGGGAGGCGGCGCGTCCCGGCCTCGCGGCACGCCCAAATGCGTGCCGCTGCGGCGTTCGACGCTCAAATCGGTCGTCGCACGACGCTGTCGCTGACGACGGACCGATTTGACCGGCTTCGCCGGTCGCGTCTCACCCGGCGTAGTACAGATTCACCGGCAGATCGCTGTGCTGCACGCGATAGAAAGTCTGCAGCATCATCGCCACGATGCGCCCGGTCTTGGGCGACAGCTGGTCGCGGATCGCGGAACGGGCGACGCCGAACATGCCGGCGGTTTCCGGATCGTCCATGCAGGGACGCTCGAAGCCCATGCTCCAGCCCGGAAAGGCGCGCACGCCGGCCTCGCGGTCCAGCATCAGGCGCGGATCGCTGTGGCGGCGGTCGGCGGTGATGCGGCCATAGAGTTCGCGCAGCGCCAGTTCATCGCCTTCCAGCATCTGCAGGAATCCGCCATCGATATATAGCAGCAGACCGGTGATCCCCATCATCCCATTGTTGCGGCGTGACGTGGTGAGAATGTCGTCCAGCACGCCGGGCGCGAGATCGGGCAGGGTGTTGCTGACATAGAGAAGCTGGCGCATGCCGCCAGTTTCACCATTCAGCATTGAAAGAAAGTGAAAGCCTGCACGGTTTCCCGGCAGGCTTTCGGTAGTCTTCCTTGATAATTCCTTACTGCGCCGGCGCCGGCGCCGGTGCGGGTGTGGCCGGCGTCGCCGGTGTGGCGGACGCCGATTGCGCCGGAGCGGGCGCCGCCGGCGCCGCGGCTTCGTCGGCTTTCTTGGCCGGCGCCGGATTTTCCGCGTCCATCACCGCCTTGTTTTCGGCGCGGCGCTGGGCGTCTTCCTTCATTCTGTCCAAAATTCCCTGGGCGGAGGCCGTCGCCATCCCGCCCATCAGAAGCGCCAAAGCCAGCGCTCCACGCATGGTTTTGCTCCGTGCCATTTTGTTTCCCCCAGTTCGGCGGCGGAAAATTGCCATGAGGCCGGGACAGGCGCAATCGGGATTTGTATTTCTGTCGCAACGCGGTTAAGGCGTCCGCCCATGCCCCTTCACATGATCAAGCTGTGCGTCGGTTGCGAAAGCCTTGCGGAACTGGCCGATTGGCAGAAAAAGCGCCTCAAGGAAAAGCGCGCCAAGGGCCAGAAGCCCGAGCTTGTTCATATTACAAGAATGACACCCAAGCGCGCTGGTGAAATTCTGGGCGGCGGTTCGCTCTATTGGGTGATCAAGGGCCAGATCGCGGCGCGCCAGAAATTGCTGGCTTTCCGCCAGGTCACCCGCAACGGCGTGCCCCATTGCGGACTGGTCTATGACAAGGCGCTTGTGCCGGTGGTGGCGCGGCCCCGGCGCGCCTTTCAGGGCTGGCGCTATCTGGAAGACAAGGATGCGCCGCCGGATATTGCCCGCACCAAGGGCGCCAAGCAATTGCCCGAGGCCCTGCAGCGCGAACTGGCGGCGCTCGGTCTCCTCTAGCAGGCTGTTGAAAAAGTGAACGAATAGAGGTCGATCGGCGCTTTTGATTCTGGTTTGTTCACCAAGCGATTCTAAAGCGTTCGTGTTGCTTACGACTTTTTCAACAGCCTGCTAGGTCGCCATATTGTCGATCAGCCGCGTCCTGCCCACTTTCGCCGCCGCCAGGATGCGGGCGGGCCGGTCCAGCGACGTGACCGGCGCCAGGGTCTGGGCGTCGCGGATCGCGACATAATCAATGGAATCAAAACCCGCTTCCTTAAGGGCGTTCACGGCCCAGGCCTCAGCACCGGGCAAATCGCCTTGGCGGGCCCGCACAATCGCGTCCTTCAGGATGAGGTTCAGCCGGCCCGCGATCTTGCGCTCTGCAGGGCTGAGATAGGCGTTGCGCGAGGACAGCGCCAGGCCGTCGGTTTCGCGCAGGGTTGGGGCGCCGATGATCTCAACCGGCAGGCCCAAGTCGCGCGCCATCTGCCTGACGACCTGCAGTTGCTGATAGTCCTTTTCTCCGAACATCGCGATGTCGGGCGCTGCCGCGATCAGCAGCTTGGCCACCACGGTGGCGACGCCGGAAAAGAAATGCGGGCGGAAATCCGTTTCCAGCCCGGTGCTGGGGCCGCCCACGCTGATGGTCGTGGCATAGCCCTGCGGATAGACTTCCCGCGCATTGGGCGTGAACACCAGGTCCGTCTGACCGGCCAGCTTTTCGAGATCGGCATCCAGGGTGCGCGGATAGGCGTCGAAGTCCTCATTCGGCGCGAACTGGGCCGGATTGACGAAGATGCTGACCACGATCAGGTCCGCATGCTTCCTGGCTTCGCGCACCAGCGAGAGATGGCCCGCATGCAGCGCCCCCAGGGTGGGCACCAAACCGATGCGCCGGGGGCGGCTTGCCGCCAGCGCGGCGCGCAAATCCGCCACAGTCGTGACGGTTGTCGTCATTACCTGATTACCTGGTCTGGACGGCGGCGAAGCAGGTCTGGCCGCGCTGGGTCAGGCGCGAGCAGACATCGCGGGCCTCCCGCTCGGCGAACAGGCCGAAGCGGGCGCGGTACAGCACATGGCCTTGGGGCGAGGTGATCGGCGCGATGATCCTGGAAGCACTCGCCAGCACGTCCTGGGCCTTGCCGTAATAGGTCTTGAGCTGGGCGTCGGCCATTGCCTTGTCGGCATAGGCGCCGATCTGGATGGTCCAGTTGTGACCCGGCGTTGGCACGGGCGAGGCGTCGGCATCGCCTTCGCCGGCGTCTTCACGCAAGGCGGGACGCATCTGCGGCCGGGGCGCGTTGACGGCGGTCCTGACCAGTTGCGCCTGCTCGGTAGCCAGCGCGCCGTCCGGACGGACGCTTGGGCGGATCGCCGGCGCGGGCGCCGCCCTGGCGACGACAGTCGGCATGGACGGCGCGGTCTTGGCGACCATGGGCGGCACGGCGGGTTGGGGCTTGGACTCGGGCCTGGATTGCGGCGCCGCGGCCCTGGCAGGCGATGCGGCGGGCGTGCCTTCGGCATGGATAAGAGAAAAATTCTCGTCCGGGGCCCGGACATTTTCGGCGGCGTCCTCGTCGTCGCTCTGCACCGTCTGCGGCACCGGCGAGAGCGCGGCGAACTGGCCGGGGCCAACCTGCGGCAAGCTGAATCCGGCGCTGACGGGCGGCGGCGCGCTTTGGGCCACCTGCTGCCAGGGCACGGTGCGGCTGGCCACCAGAGCGGGATTGGCGCCGATCTGGGCAAAGGTCTGATCCAGCAGCCGGACCATTTCCAGGTCGCGGCGCACGGCGGTGCGTCCGCCCATCACCACGCCGATGACATGCGTGGTGCCGCGGGTCACCGAACTCACCAGATTGAAGCCGGAGGCGCCGGTATAGCCGGTCTTGATGCCGTCGGCGCCTTCATAGCGGCCGATCAGATTGTCGTGGGTGGGATACCAGGTGCCTTTGTAGTTGAAGCCCGAAAGGCCGAAGTAGGAGAAATATTGCGGATAGTCATAGGCCAGGTGATGCGCCAGCACCGCCAGGTCGGACGCCGTGGTGATCTGCAGCGGATCGGGCAGTCCCGACGCATTGTGGTAATTGGTCTCCTTCATGCCGAGCTGGCGGGCGCGCTCGGTCATCATTTCCGCGAAGTGCGATTCGGTGCCGCCCAGCGCTTCGGCGATCACCACCGCCACGTCATTGGCGCTGCGAATCACGATGGCGCGGATGGCGGTGTCCACGTCGATGGTCTGGCCGGGACGCAGATTGAGCTTGGTCGGGTGTTGGACGGAGGCGTGCCAGCTGACCGGCATCGGCGTCTGCATGGTGACCTTGCCCGACTTCAGCGCGTCGAACAGCAGGTACAGGGTCATCATCTTGGTAAGCGAGGCGGGGTGGCGCTCGGCCGTCTCGTTGCGGGCATAAAGCACCTTGCCGGTGGCGCCATCCACGATCAGGGCGGCGTCTTTCTCCGGGTCGGTGGGGCTCGCCAGCATCTGGATCAGCCCGCGGCGGCCATGATGGGCCAGTCCATGCACGGCAGGGGTTGTCGCTGCCGCCACGGCGGCATGACGGCGGTGATGGGCGGCCGAGGCGGGCAGGGCCAGGCCCATGGTCAGGAAAAGAGCGGCGATGAGGCCGGAAAGAAGGCGGAGCCGGTAAGGTAAAGACACTGACATCCCCAAAGCGGATCACACCTGTGAAGCCCAAAAGACCAAATTACGACACTTTTCGCAATAACTATCAGGAATCCACTATGCATTTCCGGCGTTTACGAAGGATTAACGATGGTTTCCAAGGTTCCCAGGGTTCCCTGGAAAAAATTTATGATGCGCCGCACAATTAACTCTTGACGCCTGTTTTGGCCTGCCTCATATAGGTCATGTTGCACTGCAACAGGCCACCGGACAACCGGTCGTGCCCTAACTCACAGAGAGGACATGACATGAGCAAAGCAAAGACGGCCGGTGAGAGAGCGGCCAATTCAGCTGAGACCGCCATGGAAAACGGCGCCGCGGCGCTGAAGACCGGTCTTGAAAAGGCGATGAAGGGCTATGACGCGGTCCTGGGTTACAGCAAGGAAACCGCCGAAGCCGTGATGAAGTCGGCCACCGTCGCTGGCAAGAGCGTCGAAAGCATCAACAGCGAAATCTATTCCTTCTCCAAGCAGTCGATCGAAGACTCCGTCGCCGCCACCAAGGCCGTGATGGGCTCCAAGTCGGTGCACGAGGCGTTTGAATTCCAGACCGACTTCGCCAAGTCGGCCTTCGAAGCCTATGTCGCCGAGATGAGCAAGATCAGCGAACTCGCCACCGCCGCCACCAAGGACACCTTCGCGCCCTTCAAGGGTCGCGTGCAGGCCTGGCTGGACGTGGTGCAGAGCAGCCGCGCCGTCTAAGTCATTCGCATACCGTATTGCCGAGGGCCCCGGTTTCGCGACCGGGGCCCTTTGCTTTGCGCCCGGAAGGCTTGAATTTTCCTGACGCGGTAACCAGATAGGTGGTTCCCCCACTAGGCAGACGGCCAATCCGCGCTAGGATAGGCGGCACTAGCGAAGCAGAAGCCTTTCCATGAAGGATCCGGGTGATAATGGCGACGGCAAGAACGGGTCGGGCAACACCGGCACCGGAATCGTCACCAAAACGCGCCCCAAGACCAAGAAGCCCTCGCTTTACAAGGTGCTCCTGCTGAATGACGACTACACGCCCATGGAGTTCGTCGTCCATATCCTGGAAAAGATCTTCGGCAAGACCCGCGAAGAGGCCGTGGACGTGATGCTGCATGTCCATCGCCATGGCGTGGGCATCTGCGGCATCTTCACCTTCGAGGTGGCGGAGACGAAAGTCGCCCAGGTCATTGAATTTTCGACGCGGCATCAACATCCTTTACAGTGCACCATGGAGAAAGAGTGATGCCTTCACTGTCGCGGAGTTTGGAACAGGCACTGCATCACGCCATTAAGCTCGCCAGCGACCGGCATCATGAATATGCCACGCTGGAACACCTGCTGCTGGCCCTGATCGACGATACCGACGCCAGCCAGGTGATGAAGGCCTGCAATGTCGACATGGATGCGCTGCGCAAGTCGGTGCAGAAATATATCGACGAGGACCTCGCCACCCTGGTGATGGACGAATCGGAAGAGGCCAAGCCCACCACCGGCTTCCAGCGGGTGGTGCAGCGCGCCGTCCTGCATGTGCAGAATTCCGGCCGCGACGAGGTCACCGGCGCCAATGTGCTGGTCGCGCTGTTCACCGAACGCGAAAGCCATGCCGTCTATTTCCTGCAGGAGCAGAACATGAACCGGCTGGATGCCGTGAGCTATATCAGCCACGGCATCGCCAAGCGCCCGGGCATGAGCCAG
>DATAWO010000086.1:0-3522 GCA_036267165.1 Rhizomicrobium sp.
GACCAAAAGCGGCTATGACGGCCAGTGGTACAATCTGGGCGAGATGGACGGCAGCCTGAACGGCAATCCGCTGATCGTCAGCCTGGATGGCGGCACCGTGAAATTCTCGCCCGTACGCACGCCGAGCACTTTCACCGGCACGGTTTCCGCCGACGGCAAGACCATCAGCGGCAACTGGGGGTCGCACGATCCCACGCCACTTACTTTTGAACATCCCACGCCGGCCACCGCGCACCCGATCGATCCCTCGCCCCACAAGGTCCGCTTTGTCGCCGTTGCGCCGGATGTGAAGCTGGAAGTGCTTGATTGGGGCGGCAGCGGCCCGCCGCTGGTCTTCCTGGCCGGGTTGGGTTTCACCGCCCACTGCTTTGACAGCTTCGCGCTGAAGTTCACCGCCCATCATCATGTCTATGGCATCACCCGGCGCGGCTATGGCGTCTCCAGCTGGCCGGCGCCCACGGACGCCAATTACGACGCCGACCGGATGGGCGACGATGTGCTGGCGGTGCTGGATGCGCTGCATATCGAAAAGCCGGTGCTGGCGGGCCATTCCATCGCCGGACAGGAGCTCAGCTCCATCGGCACCCGCCACCCGGAAAAAGTCTCAGGCCTGGTCTATCTCGATGCGGCCTATGGTTACGCCTTTTATGATCCCACCAATCTGCTAGGGGACAGCAGCGTGATCGAGGCCATCGTCCGCCGCGATCTCGATCAGCTTCGCAGCGCCCCGCCCAGCCGCGCCCGTCAACTGGTGGCGGAGATCCAGGCCACCATGCCTTTCCTGGACAAGGACATGCAGAGCAAGGCCGGTCAACTGGCCGCCGCCAAGGATCCGCCGCCGGTCGCGCCCGCGCCCCGCATGCAGGCCGGGACGGCGATCGTCACCAACGCCCACGCTTATGGCGCGGTCAAGGCGCCGGCGCTGATGCTGGCCACCTATCCGGTGAAATGCGAGCCCAATTGCGACTCCGCTTACGCCAAGGCGCTGTTCCCCGCCGTCCAGCAGCAGGTCGCTTTCGTGGCGGCGCTGAACCCGGGCGACAAGGTGGTCAAGCTTCCGTATGCCGACCATTTCGTCTGGCGCTCCAACCCCGACGAGGTCGAACGCGAGATGAACGCCTTCATGGACGGGCTGCACTGAACCGGCTTTATCGCCGCCGTCAGGAAAAGTACAAAAGCCTCAGCTACAAGGTCACATTCAAGGGGGATCATCATGGCGGACAATATCTGGAAAAACAGCCCGGACGCCCATGACTATCCGGCGGCGCATGATTATCTGAGCCTGGTGCTGGAAGAGCCTGTCGTCCGCAAGATCGTGGCGGCGCTGGGGCGCGCCTCCACCGTCCATTACAAGGCCAAGGATCTTTTGCGCGCCAGCCAGCTGCCGCTGCTGCCGCGCGAAAATTCCCATGTCACCGCCGATCTCAAGAAGATCAAGAAGGGCAAGGCGCTGTCGCCGGTGCTGCTGGTGCGCGGCGACGCCGCCATTGGCGCGCCCATCACGGTGGCGGACGGCTATCACCGCATCTGCGCCAGCTGGTACAGGGACGAGAATATCCCCATCGCCTGCCGCATCGTCAGCCTGCGGGACTTGCCGAGGCGCTAGCCAAACCGGTTGCGCACCGCCATCTCGACGCGCCCGCCGATCGCCAGAAGCCCCACGATCAGGAGGCCGACGACCGAGCCGATCACCGCCGCAGCCCCCAGCCGGAGCAGGATTTCTTCCCAGCCCATCGCGTTCTCCTATCGGGTGGCTTTCGCCGCCACCGCCGCCAGCACTTCGCGCATGGCGGCGACCACCTTCTCATTGTCCACGCCATGGCGCCTGGCCAGCCAGGCCGGATCATTATAGCCCAGCAGCGTATGGCCATCCTGGTCCTGCCACACCAGCGCCTTCAGCGGCAGGTCGATGCCCATGGTCTGGCCGGCCTGCATCAGGGGCGTGCCGCCCTCAGGCTTGCCGAACAGCAGAAGATCGGTGGGAAGCAGCGCCATCCCCACCTTGGCGGCGGCGGCGGCATGGTCGATATGGGCCAGCACCGCCAGCCCCTTTTCGGTTACGGCCGCGATCAGCTTCTGCATGGTCTCGGCCGGGCCATGGGCGCTGGCCAACACGATCAGACCTTCCACCATTATTCCCTCCCTGCTCTGGCCCCCTATTCCTCACCTTTGTGGCGGCCAAGGCAAGCCCGCCCGCGCCCTGGCGGCATTTTTCGCTGGCGCTTTTGCGTTTGCCGGAAAATCATCGCACGCCGTAACCGGCGCGCGGTTCGCGGCGAATTTCCTCCCATATTGGAAAGGCTCTCCCATGCGATCCATCCCTGCCGGCCTCGCCGGCGCGCTGATCGGCGGCGCGGCACTATTCTGCGGCATGGCCTGGGCGCGCGCGCCCGAAAGCGGTTTCCTGAAAGAGAATGACGCCGCCATGGCCCGGATGATGGCAGGCATGGCGGTCAAGCCCACGGGCAATGTGGATGCCGATTTCGCCGCCATGATGATCCCCCATCATCAGGGCGCGATCGACATGGCGGTGGCGGAACTGCGCTATGGCCACAACGAACAGCTGCGCCGCATCGCCCAGGAGATCATCGTCGATCAGCAGCAGGAAATCGCCGCCATGCGGCTGGCGCTGGGCCAGAAGCTGCCGCCATCCGCGCCCGCCCCCACCATGGCCGGCATGAAATAGGAGCATGAGATGAAAACGCTGACCGCGTTTCTGCTGGCCTCGATTTTCGCCACCCCCGCCTTTGCCGGACAGGCGCCGGGGCTGGCGTCCGCCGCCGATATTCCGCTCAGCCATGCCGACCGCGTCTATGCCGCCGAGCAGTTTTCCAACACCGTTTCGGTCACCGATCCCGCCAGCAACAAATTGCTGGGCGTGATCCGGCTGGGCGATCCCCAGCCCGGCAATTTCAGCCCGCTCTATCGCGGCCAGGTTCTGGTGCATGGCATGGGCTTTTCGCCCGACCACAAAACGCTGGCGGTGGTCTCCATCGGCTCCAATTCCGTCACCTTCATCGACACCGCCACCAACAGCGTCAAGCACACCACCTATGTCGGCCGCTCGCCGCATGAGGCCTTCTACACCCCCAACGGGCGCGAAGTGTGGGTGACGGTGCGCGGCGAGGATTATGTCGCGGTGCTGGACGCGGCAAGCTTTGCGGAGAAGACCCGCATCAAGCTGCCCAACGGGCCGGGCATGACCATCTTCTCGCCCGACGGCAAGTATGGCTATGTCTGCTCCTCCTTCATGCCGGAGACCGATGTGGTGACGGTGGCCGATCATCGCGTCGTCGCCAAGGTGAAACAGGAAAGCCCCTTCTGCCCCAACATCGCCGCCACGCCGGACGGCAAACAAGTCTGGTTCACCCTGAAAGATGTGGGAAAGACCCAGGTGTTCGACGCCCGTCCGCCTTTCGCGCCGCTCAAGACGCTGGACACCGGCCCCATCACCAATCACGTCAATTTCATCCAGACGCCGAAAGGCGCGCTGGCCTATGTGACGGTGGGCGGCCTCAACCA